>JACQXX010000073.1 GCA_016208495.1 Acidobacteriota bacterium
ACGGTGGTCACGTTTGCCAGTGGCCCATTTTCGAGTGGTGGACCAATGCTGGTCATTGGGGATACTTTGAACAACCGGATTCAGGGACGGTTTGTCCCAACCGGACAGTGGAATCTGATTGGCGCGCCAAACGGTATCGGCAGCGGTGTCGGGCAGTTCCGGGCGCCGTCAAAGATTCAGTAGCCTTTACCAGGGAAGCCAGGTCTTTTTTCACCACAGAGGACGCAGAGGAGCACAGAGAAAACTCAACAAGCTTGATCCTCCGTGTTCCTTCGGTGTCCTGTGTGGTGAATTTTTATTTTTCCATCAACATATCTCATTTGTTGAATGTGTCGAAAAAGTTCAGTAGTATCTCCGACGTCTTCATCAAGACCATCCAAGCTTTATTCCACATTGCCTCCAGGCCAACAGAGAAAACGCAACCCGCAGTTTTTTCTGAAATATATTTCGGTTCTTACCCACTTCTCAGTGTTGACACCACAAAAGACACTGCATGCAAGGTGCTGCGCAAATCGGGAATGTGATTTTTGGCCTGGGAAAACGACGTGGCAATTGATAAACCGCTTGTTGAACACATTGAGTGGTTATCCGCCATTTTCGTGCTCCTCAATCTGATTTCCCCATTGATTTGCGTCCTCACCTTGATACCCGAAACTTCGTTTGTGCTCCTCCCTATTCGCACAAATGATTCAATGAGAGGAATCTATGCCGCAAATCAAAGCTCTGAACGGAACTTTCCGTACCCGCTGGGGCGTGAGTTTAATGTTGATTCTGGGACTGATGGTCCTGGCGATTTCACCTGTTTCCCACTCCGAAGTCAGAAATTCGGTTTCTGAAAAACGAGGCACATTTGCTGCAAGTGCTGCTTTTACACTTGATGCGGTATCAAAAGCCGCGCTACCACTGGCTGATTCAGTCGCCGGGCAGAGTTTTATTTCGCCGACTTCGGTCAGTGCCGATGGCCGATATGTGGTGTATGTCAGCGATGCGCTCAACGTTGTGGCTGGTCAGGTAGACACCAACGGCGGGCAGGATATTTTCCTTTTTGACCGGGTAGCCGGAACGACTCAGTTGGTTAGCCGGGCGGCTGGGACCACCACCACGACGGCTGATGCCCTTTCGGCAAACCCCTCAATCAGTGCCGATGGGCAATATATTGCCTTTGTGAGTGGCGCCACGAATTTGGTTGTTGGTCAATCCGACACCAACTTCAGTGGTGACGTTTTCGTCTTTGATCGGGTGTCAGAAACCACCCAGTTGGTGAGTCGCGTCGCTGGGACAACGACCACAACCGGGGATCGCGGGTCGGATACAGCCATGATCAGCGCTGATGGGAACTTCATTGCCTTCCGCAGTCTGTTTACCAATCTGGTAACCGGCCAAAGCGACGGCAATTTTGACTTCGACATTTTCCTCTTCAATCGGGTAGCAGGCACTACTCAACTGGTCAGTCGGACGGCGGGTTCAGCCACCTCGACTGGGAATTTTACTTCAGATACACCCGTGATCAGCGCCAATGGTCAATATGTGGCATTCATGAGTGTTTCAACCAATCTGGTGACGGGACAGAGCGACACCAATTTTGGTGGAGATGTTTTTGTCTTTGACCGGATAGCGGGGACTAATCAACTGGTCAGCCGAAACGCCAGTTCAGCCACCACAACCGGGGATGGCGGGTCGGATTTCCCCGTGATCAGTGGGGATGGGAATTTTATTGCCTTTCGGAGTACCGCCTCCAATCTGGTGACGGGGCAGACCGATACCAATTTTGGTTTTGATATTTTCGTCTTTGATCGGGCTGGTGGAACAAACCAGTTGGTCAGCCGGGCGGCTGGAACAACCACCACGACTGGGGATGCTGGCTCAGATACCCCGGTGGTCAGTTCAACCGGACAATTCATTGCCTATAAAAGTGACTCCACCAATCTGGTGACAGGACAAACGGATACCAATTTCGGCTCAGATGTTTTTGTGTTTGACCGGACGGGTGGAACAACCACCCTGGTCAGTCGGGTTGGAAGTTCGAGTACGGCAACCGGGGATGGGGCATCGGATACGCCTGGTATCAGTAGCGACGGGAATTTCATTTCGTTTCAAAGTACGGCCACCAATCTGGTGACCGGTGTCACGGATACCAATGCAACCAATGACGTGTTTGTGTTTAATCGAACTGGCGGCACCTCACAGTTGGCCAGTCGTGATTCGGGGTCAAGTACCACCACGGCCAACAACTTCTCATTGTCTCCGGTGATCAGTAGCGATGGGAACTTTATTGCGTTTTCGAGCAGTGCCACCAATCTGGTGGCCGGAAGTCCTGATTTATCGAATTTTGACATCTTTGAATTTAATCGGGGTGCGGGAACCTCGGTGCTGGTCTCATTCCACGCGGCAGGTTTGCCCAATGTCACCGCAACTGACGACAGCACCCTCGCCACAGTCAATTCAATCAGCGATGATGGGCGCTATGTGGTGTTTACCAGCACGGCCACCAATCTGGTACCTGGCCAGATAGATACCAATACCGCCGAAGATATTTTTGTCTATGATCGCGTGGCGGACACGACCCAGTTGGTCAGTCGGGCGGCTGGTACCACCACCACGGCGGCCAACTTCTTTTCGGCGTTACCAGTGATCAGTGCCAACGGAAATTACATTGCGTACCAGAGCCGGGCCACGAATCTGGTCACCGGGCAGACCGATACCAATAATGGAACTGATATTTTCCTCTTTGACCGGGTGGCGGGCACCACTCGATTGATCAGCGGGAATGGAAATTCAACCACCATGACCGGGAGTTCGCTTTCGTCAAATCCAGAAATCAGCGGCGACGGGAACTTCATTACCTATCTGAGTTTTTCCACCAACCTGGTGACCGGGCAAAGCGACAGCAATTTCAATTCGGACGTTTTTGTCTTTGATCGGGTCGGTGACACCAATCAATTGGTCAGCCGTCAGATTGGCATGACCACAACCACGTCGGATGGAGGTTCCGCGTTGCCAACGATCAGTGGCAATGGTCAATATATTGCGTTCCATAGTTCGTCCACCAATCTGGTGACCGGGCAGAACGATACCAACAACAATAACGACGTCTTTGTGTTTGATCGGGTTGGGGGCACGATGCAACTGGTCAGTGGCGCTGGTGGTTCGAGCACCACCACCGGAAATGCCCAATCAGAATTTCCGGTGATTAGCACTGACGGTGGGTTTATTACGTATCGAAGCCTCGGCACTGACATCATCACTGGTTTGACAGATACCAATTCGACTTTTGATATGTTTGTCTTTAACCGAACGGGCGGTACCACTCAGTTGGTCAGCCGCACTGGTAGTTCAGCGACGACAACGGCGAATGGGTTTTCATTTGGTCCACAGATTACGGCCAACGGCGGGTATATTGTCTTTCAAAGTACCGCGACCGATGTGGTCACAGGCCAAACGGATACCAACAGCAACACCGATATCTTTGTGTTTGATCGGGTGGGCGGTACAAACCAGCTTGTCAGTCGAACCGCCGGCTCAGCCACGACCACCGGGGATGGCGTTTCAGATTCTCCGGTCATCAGTGACAGCGGGCAATTGATTGCCTTTCGAAGTGAAGCCACGAATCTGGTGGCTGGCCAAACAGATACCAACGCGATGGGTGATGTTTTTGTCTTTGATCGAATGACACCTGAAATGATGTTGCTCAGCGGAGCCGGCGGATCCACGACTACCACCGGAAATGGGGCTTCATCCGCGCCGGCGATGAATACCAACGGGGTCTATATTGGATTCAATAGCCTCGCCAGTAATTTGATCGCCAATGATTTTAATGCCAACGGCGATGTGTTTCTGGCTGCGTTCCCCCAACCCATCACGGCGACAATCAGCGGCGGCGGCGCGATTTGTAGCGGTGCAAATGCGACGGTTACAGCCACAATTACAGGTGGAACGCCGCCCTACACGGTGACGCTGACCAATGGCGGTGGTACCGAGACGGGTCCAAGTCCATTGATGTTTACGGTCTCCCCAGGTGCCGACACGACCTATGAGTTGCAATCAGGAATGGATGCGAATGGAATGCCAATTGCGGGGAGCGGAAGTGCCCAGGTGACTGTAACCCCGGTGGCCACAGTCAACGCCGGCCCTGATCAAACCGTCTGCACCACTGACCTGCCAGTGACCCTGGCGGGAATGATTGGTGGAAGTGCCACCACGGGAACGTGGAGCGGCGGCGCCGGCACCTTCTCGCCAAATGCCACCACGTTAAATGCCACCTACACACCGACCGCTGGTGAAATTGCGGCTGGAACCGTGACCTTAACCCTGACCACGAGCGGTTCAGGGGGAGCCTGTTCGGTTGCAACCGACACGGTGACAATCACTATTTCAGTGTGTGCCACGATCAGTGGCGGCGGCACGATTTGTAGCGGCGAGAATGCGACGGTTACAGCCACAATTACAGGTGGAACCCCACCGTACACGGTGACGCTGACCAATGGCGGTGGTACCGAGACGGGTCCAAGTCCGTTGATGTTTACGGTCTCTCCAGGCGTGGACACGACCTATGCCCTGCAATCGGGAATGGACGCAAATGGAAGGCCGATCACGGGGAGCGGAAGCGCCCAGGTAACGGTTACCCCGGTGGCCACGGTCAACGCGGGTCCTGACCAAAGCGTCTGCACCACTGACCTGCCGGTGACCCTGGCGGGAATGATCGGTGGGAGTGCCACCACGGGAACCTGGAGTGGCGGCGGCGGTACTTTCTCGCCAAATGCCACCACGTTAAATGCCACCTACACGCCGACGGCGGGTGAGATTTCAGCCGGGTCGGTGACTCTGACGCTGACCACAAGCGGTTCAGGGGGATCATGTTCGGTGGCAAGCGACACGGTGACGATCACCATTTCAGCGTGTGCCACGATCAGTGGCGGGGGAACGCTCTGCGACGGCGGCGGTGGCCGAAATCCAGTGGTCATGGTCACCATTACCGGGGGAACACCGCCCTACACGGTGACTTTGACCAATGGCGGGGGAACCCAAACCGGCGCCAGTCCCTTGCTGTTTAATGTATCTCCGGCAAGCACCACGACCTATATGTTTCAGTCGGGGATGGATTCGACCGGAATGCCAATCACCGCTGAGGGAAGTGCGGTGGTGACGGTTTTGACGGCGGGAACCTCCGATGCCGGGCCGGATCAATCGGTGTGTGAAAGCAGTGGGAGCGTGACGCTGGCGGGTGTCATCGGCGGCGGCGCGACCACCGGTACCTGGAGCGGAGGCGCCGGCACGTTTTCACCCAACGCCACGACGCTCAACGCGACCTACACGCCGACAGCAGGAGAACTTGCGGCAGGAACCGTGACCTTGACGCTGACCACGAGTGGTGGGGGCGGGGATTGTTCGGTTGCCAGCGACACGGTGACGATTACCTTCCTGGACTGTGATCCAGCCAGTGTGTTGATGGTGGCGGACACAACCAATAACCGGGTGCAACGCTTTGACGGTACTGCCTGGAGCGTCATTGGCGTTGGAACGGTTGGTTCCGGCAATGGTCAGTTCCGACTTCCGGAAGCGGTCGCTTTTGATACCGCCGGTCGAATCTATGTGGCCGACACCGGCAACAACCGAATTCAATGGTCAACGGATGCGGGAGTGAGTTGGGCGGATTTTGCCACATCGGGTTCGGCAACGAATCAGGTGCAGGGGCCGCAAGGATTGACGCTCGACAGCACCGGGAATTTGTATGTTTCGGATACTGGAAATCGTCGGGTGCTGCGGTTCGATACCGGGGTGCCGGGCACTGGGGTGGTGATTGCCAGTACTGGCACCACGGGCGGCCAGGTGATGAGCCCACGCGGGTTAGTCATTGATGATACCTTCCGGTTGTTTGTGGCCGATGAAGGGAACAGTAAAATCATGCGCATTCCCAATGCCAACACCGTGACGACGCCGGCCAGCGGATCAATTGTTGCCGGCTCGGGAACGGGGTTGAATAAAGTGCAAAATCCACAGGGCGTAGCAATTGGCCCAACCGGAACCCTCTATGTTGCCGACACGGGCAATTCGCGAATCCTGGCGTGGCTCAATGCCAACCCGGCCACCGGCGTTGCGCTGGCCACAACTGGTACCCTGCTGGGGAAAGTCAACAACGCGGAAGGTATTGTGGTCAAAAGCTTTACCGTTGGACCATTTGCCGGAACCACGGTGCTGGTCGTGAGCGACACCGGAAATAACCGAATTCAGGGGAAAGAATTGCCGACCGGAGGTTGGTCGTTGATTGGTTCTCCCAACAACATCGGAAGTGGCGTCGGCCAGTTCCGGAGCCCATCGAAAGTGCAGTAAAGCCAGGTTAGGGCTGAAAATTCTCGAGCTGAAGACGACGGGCTTGGAGTTGAATTGCCCGAGTTCTTCAGCCCGAAGTTTTCATCCCAAGCATGCGGTACGGATAAAACCCTATCCAGGCATTCCAGCCCTACTTGCTCAAGCAGGTGGGGCTTTTTTATTTCAAAAACACCTTTGGTTTATATGTATAAGTCATTAAATGATTTAAGAAAATGGATTTAACTGATTGCAAGTGGAAAATCCATCTAACTCTCAGTTGTGAATAAATCGAAGATAAAAAGCAAGAATTAATTTTTTCTGAAATATTTTTCAACGCTCAACCACTTCTCAGTAATGGTACCAGAAAAAAGTGAATGGAAGTTGCCGCTCAAATCAGAAATGTGGATTTTGAGCCTGAGGAAATCAACCGATTAAGTACCTTGTCATAAGTTTCCTGAAATATTGGATTTGGTAAGTGTTTGATTTTTTTCGTGTATTTCGTGTGTTTCGTGGTTAAAAATGTCTGGAAATTTTCGGTAAGGTACTTAAAAGAGAAAGTTACAAACAAAATTGGTGAGCACCCACCACTTTTCTCCCCTCAGTTTGTCTGCACCTCTGATGTGTACTCAACTTTCGAATGTCCACAACCTCGTTGGTGCGATTCCATATGTTTGGTACCAACAATTTTAGTATGAGGAATCTATGCCGCAATTAAAAACATTCAACAACACTTTCCGCACAGGTTGGAGTGTGAGTTTCATCATTGTCCTGGAATTGTTGATTCTGGCCCTTGTGCCGGTTTCCCAATCAAAAACTAGAAATTTGGAGAAAGGGCGAAGTGCGGTGGCCCCAAATGCCACCGTGACTGTCGAAGGTATATCGCTGGCTGTCCCACCTTTTCCCGATTCAGCTACTGGAAATAGTTTTATTGGGCTGAATGCCTTTAGCTCAGATGGGCGGTATGTGGCCTATACCAGCGGCGCCGGCAATCTGGTGACTGGGCAGATTGATACGAACAACGACAGTGATGTCTTTGTCTTTGATCGCCAGACGGGAACCAGCGAAATCGTGAGTCGGGCCGCCGGGACGACCACAACCACCGGAAACGTGGGTTCAGCTTCACCAGTGATCAGCGCCGATGGGAGATTCGTTGCCTATGAAAGCACCGCCACCAATCTGGTGGCGGGACAGGTTGATTCGAGTGGCAAGGATATTTTTGTTTTTGATCGTCAGACCGGCACCACTGAGCTGGTAAATCGGGCGGCTGGGACGAGCACCACGACCGGGAATAATAGTGCCGATACACCAGCGATCAGCGCTGATGGGCGATACATTGCCTTTCGAAGCGGTGCGACCAATCTGGTGATAGGCCAAACCGATACCAACAACGCCAACGATGTCTTTATCTTTGATCGCCAGACAGGAATAACCCAGTTGGTCAGCCGGGCTGCCGCAGTGAGCACGACGACTGCCAATGGGGTTTCAGAAGCTCCAGCCATCAACGGCGATGGACAATTCGTTGTGTTTCGAAGCCAGGCAACCAATCTGGTGACGGGCCAAACTGATACCAATTCCGCTTTTGATAGTTTTGTCTTTGACCGTCAGACCGGAACTGTTGCCCTGGTCAGTCGGGCGGTTGGAACGACCACAACGACTGGGAATCAATTTTCACAATCAGCAGTGATCAGTGCCGATGGGAGATACATTGTGCATCGAAGCCGGGCGACCAATCTGGTGGCTGGGCAGGTTGATATTGCGTCCACGGACGACCTTTTTGTTTTTGACCGCCAGGCAGGCACCACTGAACTGGTCACTCGGGCGGCTGGGACGAGCACCACGACTGGAAATGCCTCTTCGACTTTACCAGTGGTTAGCTCCGACGGGAGATACATTGCCTATCAAAGCCTGGCGACCAATCTCGTCACGAGTTTGACGGATTCGAATTCCAACTTTGACATCTTTATTTTTGACCGCCAGACAGGCACCACCGAGCTGGTTAGTCGCGTGGCTGGGACGAGTACCGTGACTGCTAACACCAGTTCAGAAAACGCCGTGGTCAGTGCTGATGGGCGATATATTGCCTTTCGAAGTGGTGCGACCAATCTGGTAACAGGTCAAACTGATTCCAATAGTGGCAATGATGTCTTCGTCTTTGATCGCCAAACAGGCACCACCCAGTTGGTCAGCCGGGCCGCTGGAATAAGCACGACGACCGCAAATGGAGTTTCAGATTCCCTTGCGATTAGTGCTAATGGGCAATACATTGGGATTGGAAGCCTGGCTACGGATCTGGTATCAGGGATTTTTGATCTTGGAAATCCAGATGTCTTTTTGTTTGATCGAACAGCCGGGACAAACAGCCTCATCACCCTCCACTTTCCAGGGGGAATACCTCAAACCGGATCAAATACCAGTGGGCTTACCAACTTGAATTTAATCAGTGGTGATGGGAGATATGTCACGTTTCGAAGCAGTGCCGTCAATTTAGTGACAGGCCAGATCGATACCAACACCATGAATGATATCTTCGTTTTTGATCGGCAAACGGGCACCGCTGAAATTGTCAGTCGGGCTGCCGGACTGAGTACCACGACGGCAAACAATCTCTCAGATCTCGCGATGATGAGTGCCGATGGGAGATACATTGCGATTCGAAGCCGGGCGACAAATCTGGTGACGGGCCAAACTGACGCCAACAACAATAATGATATCTTTGTCTTTGATCGCTTGACTGGAACGAACGAACTCGTCAGCCGGGCGGCTGGAACAACCACCACGACTGCGAACAACAGCTCAGATACACCGGTGATCAGTGCTGATGGGCGATACATTGTCTTTCGAAGCGGTGCGACCAATCTGGTGACAGGCCAAACCGATACCAACAACGCCAACGATGTCTTTATCTTTGATCGTCAGACCGGAACGACGGAACTGGTCAGTCGAGCGGCTGGAACAACGACGACGACTGGGAGCGCTCTTTCAGAATCCCCTGTCATCAGTGCTGATGGGCAATACATTGCTTTTCGGAGTTCAGCCATCAATCTGGTGACTGGCCAAACCGATACCAACAACAACCCTGATGTATTTGTCTTTGATCGCCAGGCCGGAACGACAGAGTTAGTCAGCCGGGCGGCTGGAACGACCACCACGACCGGGAGTGCAATCGCCGAATCACCCGTGATCAGTGCCGATGGGCGGTACATTGCGTTTCGGAGTGGTGCCAACAATCTAGTACCGGGCCAAACTGATACCAACTCCGCTTTTGATATCTTTGTTTTTGATCGCCAGACAGGAACAACGGAACTGGTCAGTCGGGCTGCCGGGACCACCACTACAACTGGGGTCTTTTTTTCTGATTCACCAACGATCAATGCTGATGGACGGTACATTGCGTTTCGAAGTCTGGCGAATAATCTGGTGATAGGCCAAATTGATACCAACGACGCCATTGATGTTTTTGTCTTTGACCGCCAGACCGGAACCACCGAACTGGTCAGTCGGGCTGTTGGGACGAGTATCACAACTGGGAATGGCCTTTCAGAAGTGCCGATGATCAGTGCTGATGGACAGGTGATTGCGTTTCAAAGTAGTGCCACGAATCTGGTAGCGGGCCAAACTGATACCAAGGCTCTAAGTGATGTTTTTGTATTGAATCGAACCAATCAAGAAATTATCCTGGTGAGTGGGGCCGCTGGATCACCGACGATCACTGGAAATGCGGCTTCTGCCTTCCCGGTGATGACCCCCAATGGTCAATATATCGGTTTCAACAGCAATGCGACTGACTTGATTCCAGGCGATTTGAACGCTGCCCAGGATGTTTTTCTGGCTGAGATTGGGCAACCAATCGCGGCGACAATCAGTGGTGGAGGTGTCATTTGCGGCAGCAGCGGACGAAATCCTGTGGTCATGGTTACCATCACCGGGGGAACGCCGCCATACACAGTGGCTTTGACCAATGGCGGGGGAACCCAAACCGGAGCCAGTCCCTTGCTGTTTAATGTATCTCCGGCAAGCACTACGACCTATATGTTCCAGTCGGGGATGGATTCCATCGGAATGCCAATCATGGCTGAGGGAAGCGCGGTGGTGACGGTTTTGACGGAGGGAACCGCTGATGCCGGGCCGGATCAAACGGTGTGTGATAGCAATCCGAACGTGACGCTGGCGGGTGTCATCGGCGGCAGTGCCACCACGGGCACCTGGAGCGGAGGGGCTGGCACGTTTTCACCCAACGCGACGACGGTCAATGCGACCTACACGCCGACAGCAGGAGAACTTGCGGCAGGAACAGTGACCTTGACGCTGACCACGAGCGGTTCGGACGGGGACTGTTCGGTTGACAGCGACACGGTGACGATCAATTTCGTGAGTTGTGATCCAGCCAGTGTGTTGATGGTGGCGGACACAACCAATAACCGGGTACAACGCTTTGACGGCGAGACGTGGAGTGTCATCGGCGTGGGAACCGTGGGTTCGGGCAATGGCCAGTTCCGGCTGCCGGAAGCGGTCTCTTTTGATACTGCCGGTCGAATCTACGTGGCGGATACCGGCAACAACCGGATTCAATGGTCAACGGATGCTGGGGTCACCTGGGCGGATTTTGCCACATCGGGTTCGGCGACGAATCAGGTGCAAGGGCCGCAAGGGGTGACGCTTGACAGCACTGGGAATTTGTATGTGTCGGATACTGGAAATCGTCGGGTGCTGCGGTTCAATGGTGGAGTGCCGGGTACTGGGGTGGTGATTGCCAGTACCGGGACGACTGGCGGTCAAGTGATGAGCCCACGCGGGTTAGTCATTGATGATACCTTCCGGTTGTTTGTCGCCGATGAAGGGAACAGTAAAATCATGCGCATTCCCAATGCCAACACCGTGACGACACCGGCCAGTGGATCAATTGTGGCCGGCTCGGGAACGGGGTTGAATAAAGTGCAAAATCCACAGGGCGTGGCAATTGGCCCAGCCGGAACCCTCTATGTTGCCGACACGGGTAATTCGCGGATTCTGGCCTGGCTCAATGCCAACCCGAACAATAGCACGGCGCTGGCCACGACTGGTACCCTGCTGGGGAAAGTCAACAACGCCGAGGGCATTGTGGTCAAAACCTTTACCGCTGGACCATCTGCCGGAACCACGTTGCTGGTCGTGAGCGACACTGGAAATAACCGAATCCAGGGGAAAGAGTTGCCGACGGGTGGTTGGTCGCTGGTCGGTGCTCCGAATAATGTCGGAAGTGGTGTCGGGCAGTTCCGGGGGCCGAGCAAAATCCAGTAGCCGGGGTTCGGGTTCTTTAAGGGATGAGGGATGAAGGATGAGGGATGAAAAAAATCACCCTGTCACCCTGTCATCTTGTCATCTTGTTCGGGTTTCGGGTTTCGGGTTTTCGAAAACCTGGTGTGTCATTGGCGTTCGGTTGGTCCTTTGTTTTGGGAAATACAAAAAGGGCAGAAGGGACGCAAAGGACAAAAAAGGTTTGAAAATCCGGAACCCGGAACCCGGAACCCGAAATTCTTCAGCTCTAA
The DNA here is from genome assembly GCA_016208495.1 of Acidobacteriota bacterium. NCBI lineage: Bacteria > Pseudomonadati > Acidobacteriota > Acidobacteriota bacterium. The sequence continues at coordinate 11,832 of JACQXX010000073.1, forward strand.
ATTCCTAAATTCCACCTCCTTTATTGACTCTGAGTTGGCCTTTTGTATCATGCGGCAGCCTCAATGTTGTGATTCCTTGCCTTAACCATTGTATTCCCAATACATTGCAGCTTTTCTCTATTTCGACTCTGTGATGTCTTTCCTGCAGGGTTGCATCCATTCAACTGCTTTCAGGATTTGTGAGGTTTTATGTCCGCAGAACCCAAAACGTTTCGTCTGGTCACTCGGAGTGATTTTGACGGCCTGGTCACCGCCGTCCTTTTAAAAAAATTGAATTTGATTGACGATATTTTGTTTGTGCATCCCAAGGATGTTCAGGATGGCGTGGTCGAGATTACCAGCCGCGACATCACGACCAACTTGCCTTACAACGAGCAATGCCATCTGGCGATTGACCACCACTTGAGCGAGTCTGTTCGTGTAGATTCGGCTCGCCCCAACTTTGTCAACAACCCGACGGCGCCTTCAGCCGCCAGAGTCGTGTTTACCCATTTTGGCGGTGAAGCCACGTTCGGAGACCAGTTCGACGAGATGCTGGCTGCCGTTGATCAGGCGGATTCAGCCCAGTATTCGGCTGAGGAGATCTTCTCGCCGACGAGATGGACCTTGTTGAACTTCCTGACCGACCCGCGCACCGGGTTGGGCCGGTTTCGGGAATTTCGCATCTCAAATTATCAATTGATGATGGCATTGGTGGACCATCTGGCGACCAAATCAATTGATGAAATCCTGGAATTGCCCGACGTGAAGGAACGCAGCGAAATCTATTTTGCCCACAACGATCGGTTCCAGGCCCAACTCAAAAACTGCACCATGGTCAATGGCAAAGTCGCCCTTCTCGACCTCCGCAACGAAGAGGTCATTCACCCTGGCAACCGGTTTGCACTCTATGTTTTGTTTCCAGATTGCCACACCTCAATTCACGTGTTATGGGGCAAGCAGAAACAAAACGTCATTCTGGCGGTCGGGAAGTCAATTACCAATCGGACCTCAAACGCCGACATTGGGACCTTGCTCCTGAAGTATGGCGGCGGTGGGCATGCCAATGCCGGCACCTGTCAGGTTGGCGTTGATCAGGTTGACACAACCTTGGAAGAAATTCTTTCTCATCTGAATGAGTGAAGGCGCGAAAGAGCAAACAACCGCTAAAGGTTCAGTGTTCGGAGCATCGTCTTTAGACGAAAGGGTTTGTCTTGCGTTTCACCTGGCACTTCTCACGCCTGAAGGCGTTACTCTGAACTCTTTTTCTGAAGATGATTTTATACCATTTTGTAATGGAATGCTCGCGTTAGAAAATAGTCAAGTAATTCAATCAAATAAACTTAGTGAACTACTGACTACTGACTACTGACTACTGACTACAAACTGGTATTATCTTCTGGTTCGCAACCATATGAAAACAGTCAGACTTGTATTTATGGTGAGTGCCATTTTCTGGCTCTTCGGGGCCGAATTGTATCTGCTGCCAGTCGTTCGAACCGATGGTATCCTACGAACTAGCCTGAATTGCCAAACCCAGAGCCCGGAATCCCAATCCCAAATCTTGAAACCTGGGGAAAAACAAACCCATTTGATCACACTCAAGGTAGGTGACCTGGTCAATGCCGTAGTCGAACAGCAGGGAATTGATATTGTGGTTCGGTTGGTATCGCCAGATGGGACAGTGGTAACGGAAGTGGACAATTCAAGCCCCACGGAAGGACCAGAAACGTTGACCTGGGTAATGGAAACCGGTGGCACCTTCCAGCTTGAAATCGAATCGGTCGAAAAAGACGCCGCTCCGGGAACATATGTCCTCAAGTTGGATCCACCTCGCCCCGCTACGGAAACTGAACGTGCCCGCGTTGAAATTGAAAAAATCAGCTACCAGGTTCAGGAGTTGTTTCACCAGCGGAAATATGATCAGGCAATTACACTGGCTCAACAGGTGCTTGAACTGGCTGAAAAAGCACTTGGCCCGGATCATTCAGATGTGGGTGACTGTTTAAATAATCTGGCGGCGCTATATTGGGGGCGGGGAAACTACGACAAAGCCGAACCGCTATTTATCCGGGCGCTGGCCATTACAGAACAGAACTTTGGTCCAGAGCATCCTGATACGGTGGTGGGCGTGAACAATCTGGCGCAGCTCTATCGGGCCAAAGGTGATTTTGCCAAAGCCGCACCTTTGTACCAGCGGAGTTTGGTGATTCGGGAAAAGTTGTTCGGTACCGCCTCACTCGAAGTTTCTGAAAGTCTGAACAGTCTTGGTATGCTCAATCAAGGGTTGAGCAATTATTCCGAAGCTGAGACGCTCCTGACTCGTGCCCTGGCAATCCGTGAGAAAAAATTAGGGGCTGACCATCCCGATGTTGGTAAAGTGGTATCCAATCTGGCATCACTTTATTTTGAAATCGGGAAATATACCAGAGCTGAACCTCTTTTTCTGCAGGCTATTGCGATTGATGAGAAAGCATTTGGTCCTAACCATCCGAATGCTGCTGGCAGTCTGAATGATCTGGCCGGATTTTATCAGGCGAGAGCTGAATATACAAAGGCGGAACCACTTTTTCAGCGGTCGCTGGCCATCTGGGAAAAAGCAGTGGGGCCAAACCACCCGGAAGTTGCCCTCAGCCTGAACAACCTGGCCGATTTGTACTGGACCAAAGGTGACTTTGCGCGGGCGGAACCGCTCTTTGTGCGGTCGCTGGCGATCCGAGAGAAAACAGTTGGCCCCAACCATCCGGATGTGGCAGTGAGTCTTAACAATCTGGCCAGTGTGTATATGTCACAAAAGGACTATGCGAAAGCCGGGCCATTGTTTCAGCGGTCACTGGCGATTCGCGAAAAAGTGTTCGGTCCAGAACATCCATCGGTTGCCAGAGCTCTCGACAATTTGGCAGGGCTGTACCGAAGACAGGGCGACCGGGAAAAGATGGAACCGCTGATGCTCCGGGCACTGGCGATTCGAGAGAAAACACTTGATGCGGATCATCCCGAACTGGCCTATTCTTTGAACCGGCTGGGCTGGTTGTATAAGGGGAAAGGTGATTACCAGCGAGCCGAGTCGCTTTTTCTGCGTGATCTGGCCATAAGTGAGAAAGCATTTGGGCCAGATCATCCAGAAGTTGCTAAAACGCTCAATAGTCTGGCGGAGTTGTCCCAGGGCAAAGGTGAAATCGCAAAGGCGATTGCCTATCGGGTGCGTGGGAACGATACAACGGAACGCGATCTGGTTAGAAACCTGGTGGCCGGCTCTGAAAACCAGAAAATGTTGTATTTGAAAACCACTGATTACCGAACCGACGAGACGATTACACTGCATGTCCAGTCGGCGCCGCAGAATCAAGCCGCACTCCAGGCTGCGCTGACGGTTATCTTGCGCCGGAAAGGTCGGTCACTTGATGCTGCAAGCCAGAGTATTGAACTGATAAGACAGCGGGCCAGCGCCGAAGACAAAAAATTACTGGACGAACTGACCGAAGCCAAATCAGAACTCTCACGCTTGACCTTGCGTGGACCTGGAAAAGAAGGAATTCCTCGACATCAGGAATTTCTGAAGGAACTCGAAGTCAGAGCAGATCAACTTGAAGGTCAGGTCAATGCACGCAGTGCCGAATATCGGTCACATTCCCAACCGATCACGCTGGAAGCGGTTCAGAAAGCTATTCCGGCAAATGCGGCATTGATTGAGTTTGCCTTATACAAGCCGTATGACCTCGAAACTCAAACGTACGGCAACTGGCGATATGTAGCCTATGTTATTCCGGGTTCCGGGCATGGAAAACAGGGTTCCGGGTTCCGGGTTCCGGGTTCCGGGCCAACCCCGAGTCGAAATCGTGACCAAAAGTCTAACCGACGAGTGATCAATCCACGGAAAAAAGGCAAAATCCCGGAACCCGGAACCCGGAACCCGGAACCCGGAACCCTGGATTTTGAACCCGGAACCCGGAACCCGGAACCCTGTTCCTGGGTTGACCTTGGTGAAGCCGAACCGATTGACCAGGTCGTGAGCGAATTTCGCAAGGTTCTAAGCGACCGGCGCACAGACATTGCCAAAGACGTGACTCCTATCGCGCAGGTGCTTGACGCCCTGGTGATGAAGCCGGTTCGGAAGTTGATTGGACTCAAGCGACATCTTCTGATTTCCCCGGATGGCGCATTAAATCTGGTGCCGTTTTCAGCCCTGATGGATGAACAGGGAAAATATCTGGTGGAAAATTACACTTTGACTTACCTGACCAGCGGGCGTGATTTGCTGCGACTGGGCGTCAACTTTATCTCAGAGGAACCAGTGCTGGTGATTGCCAATCCGGATTATGCCCAGGGAAGTGGGCCGGTTTTGGCTGGACAGGCGATGAAACCATTGCTGCCGCTTCCCGGCACGGAGCGCGAAGGCAAGGAAATTCAGAAATTGCTGCCGGGGTCAAGACTGGTGGTTCAGGGGGAGGCGACAAAAGAAATCGTCAAGCAGGTTCACCGTCCGGAAATGCTCCATATCGCCACCCACGGTTACTTTCTGGAAGACGCTCCGGAGGAATTCCCGACTGAAGATGACCGGCGTCTGCAATCAACTGACCCAATCAACCTTGGAAAGCTGCACGTTGACAATCCGCTTCTTCGATCCTGGCTGTTTTTTGCCAGTGCCAATCAGGGAAACGAGAAAAGCAACGGGGTTCTGACGGCGCTCGAAGCCTCGCAACTCGATTTGTGGGGCACCCGGCTGGTGGTGCTTTCAGCCTGTGACACGGGGTTGGGCGAAGTTAAAAACGGCGACGGGGTTTTTGGCCTCCGCCGGGCACTGGTTCTGGCCGGAAGTGAAGCCCAGATGATGAGTCTCTGGGCGGTGTCGGATACTGGAACCCGTGAATTGATGACCGAATACTATCGCCGCCTCAAAGCTGGGGAAGGTCGTTCGGAGGCACTTCGCAACACCCAGCTTAAATTGCTCAAAGATCCAAAGCGCCAGCATCCATTTTACTGGGCGAGTTTTATTCAATCAGGCGAATGGAGGCCATTGGAGCGGAAGCAAGCGAAATAGCGAGTCACGAAGGAGTGAAGTCGTCAATCCAGGACAATCTCAGAGAAAAATTGCCCAAACCGGCCCTGGATTTGCTATGGTTGAATGGTGTAACCCCGCACCACTCTTCAACATAGGTATTGCAGTCTGACAGATATCTCTCGGATTATTCAGAGCACGAACAAGCTGAAAAATAAGTGGTTATACCAATTTGCAATGGAATCCTCGTATGAGAAAACAGTCAAGTAATTCAATCAAATAAACTGAGTGAACTACGGACTACGGACTACGGACTACTGACTACAAACTGGTATTAGACTGCTCATAATCCATATATTCACAATTGGATTCAGATAGGAGTTTCAATGCGGGCAATTGTAAGGCACGCCGCGCTGACTGCGGTATTGATTTTCGGGCCGGGTGGAGTGGATTTTGGAGCTCAACCGCTCAGGCCATCACTTCCTCCATTTCAAAAACACAATTCCGATGTACCAGTCTTGGTTCCAGGCAAGGTCATTGACCAGGAACTCAAAGGCGGAGAGGTCAATCGTTTCCAAATTCGTTTAAAAGCCCGGCAGTTCCTTGATTTGAGCGTTGAGCAGCAGGGGATTGATGTCGTGGTCCGGTTGCTTGGTCCAGGTGGAAAACAACTCATCGAGGTTGATAGTCCAAATGGTCCTGACGGTCCGGAACCAGTCGTGCTGATTGTGAACCAATCGGGAACCTACACTCTTGAGATCGAAGCCCCCGACCCGGCTGCTTCGACGGGCAAGTATCAGGTCAAATGTGAACCTTTGCACCGGGCAACGCCGCAAGATCAAAAAAGAGCCCGTCAGATTCAAGCCGGGAACGAATTTAACCGGCTTTTAAATGAGGGAACGGCGCTTCGTCAGGCTGGAAAATATCAGAACGCACAGGCAGTTTTGCAACAAGCGGTAACCCTGGCTGAGCAAATATTTGGACCGGAGCACATGGATACCGCCGCGGCCTACAACAATCTGGCGGATGTGTTTGCTTCGACGGATGACTTTTCCAAAGCGGAATCTCTCTACAAACGGGCACTGGCGATTTGTGAAAAGATAGCTGGGCCAGAGCATCTTGATACGGCGATCACACTTAACAATCTGGGCCAGCTCTATAAGAGCAAAGGCGATTTTGAGACCGCGCTCAGGTACTATCAGCGATCTTCCTCAATTATTGAGAAAGCACTTGGGCCTGAGCATCCACAAACCGGCGCTATGCTCAATAATTTGGGAATGCTGTACCGGGCGATGGGCAAGACTAATCAGGCTGAACAATTGCTCCAGCGGACGCTTGAAATTTGGGAAAAAACACTTGGCCCGGAACATCCGCAAACCATCACCTGCCTCAACAATCTGGCTGGGCTTTGTCTGGTAATGGGCAACTATGACCGTTCGCTCAAACTGTACCAGCAGGTGGTTGTCCTGCGTGAGAAAGTGTTAGGACCCAATCACCCGGAAACGGCGGTGAGTCTCAATGAACTGGCTACGTTGCTGCGAATTATGGGCAAGTACGAACAGGCAGAACCACTCTTTCGACGGTCACTCGCCAGCCTTGAGAAAAGCCTGGGTCCAGAACACTCGTTGATTGCCAAAGCTCTCAATGATGGTGCGACGTTGTACAGCGCGAAAGGCGACTTCGCTCAGGCTGAGGCGCTCTATCAGCGGGCACTGACGATGAATGAGCATCTTTTGGGTAAAGATCATCCATCCGTGGCCTCGACCTTGAACAATCTGGCACTGCTATACCGGACAAAAGGTGAGTATGTGAAAGCTGAATCACTTTTTGAGCGGTCATTGAAGATTGATGAAAAGGCGTTAGGCCCTGATCATCCAGGGGTTTCAGCGACACTGAGTAATCTGGCCGGTCTGTACAAAGACATGGGCGAATTTAAAAAAGCCGAGGTGCTCTATCAACGCTCACTCACCATCAGTGAGAAAACACAGGGGAGCACTCATCCGGAAACAGCAGCCAGTATCAATAATTTAGCGGAGCTATACCGTGAACTGGGTGACTATCCAAACGCTGAGACGTTGTTTCAGCGGTCGCTGACGATTTTTGAAACAGCATTGGGGGAGGATCACCCGGAAACCGCCAATATCTATACCAATCTGGCCGGAATCCATATGGCGCAAGGGGATTTTGCCCAGGCAGAACCCCTGTATCAGCGGGCCCTTGCGATTCTTGAAAAAAAGCTTGGCCCATTCCATCCAGAGGTTGCCCGCACGCTCAATAACCTGGCAACGGTCTATCGGTACAAAGGGGACTTTCAGCAGGCTGAAGTCCTGCACCGACGCTCACTGGCCATCATTGAGCAAGCCTTTGGTCCTGACCATCCATCAGTCGCCTCGGCGTTAAACAATCTGGCGATGGTATTGCTTTTAAAACACGAGTATCCGGAAGCCGAACCCCTGCTTCGGCGTGGCCAGGCGATCCGCGAAAAAAACTTTGGGAAGGACCATCCCGATGTGGCTGCCAGTTTGGGAACCCTGGCCAACCTGATGGTCCTCAAAGGTGATTTAACTCAGGCTGAATTCCTCAATGAGCAGGCGCTGGCCATTCGTGAAAAGACCTTTGGAACCGATCATCCGGATATTGCACTCACGTTGTTGAATCTTGGAAATGTGTATCGGGTCAAGGGAAACTTTGCCAGAGCCGAGGCCCACCTCACCCGTGCGCTGGCAATCGTCAAAACCACCTTGGGGCCAGATCACCCACAACGGGCAAACTGTCTCAGCAAACTGGCGTTGATGTCTTTAGGCCGTAATCAGGTAGGGGAGGCCATTCGCTATCAGGCGCAATGCGGTGAAATTCGCGAACGGGACCTGCTCAGGAACCTGGTCACCGGTTCTGAAAGCCAAAAGATATCGTACTTGAAACTCACCCAAAATGAGGTAGATACCGCCCTCTCACTCAACCAGCAGTTTGCCCCAAAGAGTTCCGAAGCAGCACAATCGGCACTGACGATGCTGCTTCGCCGCAAAGGACGGGCGCTCGATGCCGCAACCAATGCGATAGAGATTGTTCGTCAGCGTGCCACCCCCGAAGACCGGAAAATTCTGGATGAGTTGTTTCGGCTGCGATCACAAATTTCGGTTTTAACACTCCGGGGGCCAGGCAAAGACTCAAGTCAACGGTATCTGGCAACCTTAAAAGCGCTCAATGAACAGGCTGAACAGCTTGAAGCCCAGATCAGCGCCCGCAGTGTTGAGTTTAAAGTCCAAACCACACCGATTACTTTAGAGTCCATTCAGAAGTTGATTCCAGCCGATGCCGCACTGGTCGAATTTGCTCTCTACCACCCCTATGACCCAAAGACGGACACGTTTAACCCGCCGCATTATGCTGTCTATGTGCTGAAAAACCAGGGTTCAGGGACAGGAAACCAGGGTTCAGGGTTCAGGGTTCAGGGTTCAGGGCCAGAAACCCAGGGTTCAGGGTTCAGGGTTCAAGGTTCAGGGCTTGATTCAACAAAAAATCAGTACTCTCAAATTCAGCATCTTCAACCTGTGGCCAATCACAAGGACCAAGATCAACGGAATAAAACTGAAAACCCGGAACCCGGAACCCGGAACCCGGAACCCGGCTTTTCAAACCCGGAACCTGGAACCCTGCTCTGGGCCGATCTGGGGGAAGCCAGTGAAATCGAACCGGTCATCAAGGCTTTTCGACAGGAACTTCAGTCAGTTACCGCCGACCCTGGGCGGCGGCTGGTTTTAGGTTCTGGACAATCATCAAAAAAGCCCAGACTCAAAGAACTGGGACGAAAGCTGGAGAAGCTTATTTTTCAGCCGGTTCGCCATCTGTTGGGGGCAAAAACTCGGGTTCTGTTGTCGCCGGATGGCAGCCTCAATTTAATCCCGTTTGATGCCCTTGTTGATGAGCAGGGAAAATATCTGGTCGAGCGCTATGAATTTTCATATTTGACCAGTGGCCGGGATTTGCTGAGACTTCAATCACACATTCCCAGCGAACAACCTCCGTTAATTATTGCCAATCCAGACTATGCAAAAGGAAAAGGGCCGGCATTATTTGGACTCCAATTTGAGCCCCTTACCCGTCTGGAAGGAACTGAACGAGAGGCTCAACAACTCAAGGCAACGTTTCCTCAATCCGTGGTTTACCTTGATCGCCAGGCCACCAAATCAGTCTTGACCCTGACGCACCGCCCGTTGTTTTTACACATCAGTACCCATGGTGCCTTCCTGGAAGATCAGGCGACAGGACCAGATCTGGTCAACGATCAAATACGGCTTCTGGAGCGGACTGATGAGTCACGCGGGTTGGTACTGCAATCCTTCAGTCAGACCAATCCATTGCTCAGGTCGTGTCTCTTTTTTGCTGGGGCAAACCAGCCAACCACAAAGACCAATAACGGGGTATTAACCGCGCTCGAAGTGGCTGGGCTTGATTTGTGGGGGACCCGGCTGGTGGTACTTTCGGCCTGTGACAGTGGATTGGGAGACATCAAAACCAGAGATGGCGTATACGGTTTGCGTCGGGCGCTGGTCCTGGCCGGTGCCGAAAGTCAGTTGGTCAGCCTGTGGCCAGTTTCGGATGCTGGTACTCAGGAATTAATGAGCCGGTATTATCAGCTTTTGAAAACCGGAGTTGGGCGTTCTGCCGCACTTCGGCAGGTCCGGTTGGAACTACTGAAAAACCCGGTGCGACGACATCCCTACTACTGGGCCAGCTTTATCCTTTCGGGTGACTGGAAACCGCTTTAGGTATGAAGAATGAAGAAACCATTTAGTGGTTAGTGGTTAGTGGTTAGTGGTTAGAAATCAATACTTTCAAAGTAGAACCAGGAGAGAGTTATGGAAAACAAAATCAAACAACTGGCGGAATGTTCCGTCCCGGAAATCAGTGATGTGGGCGGGAATCAGGTGCAGATTACAACCGATTTGCGTCCGGTCTGGACCGGCGCCAAAGTGTGCGGCCCCGTGTTTACCATCGGCGGGAAAGGTGGCGACAATCTGGCGATGCATCAGGCGCTCTATCACTGCCCACCAGGTTCAGTGATTGTCGGTTCGGTTGACGGAAACACGGCGTTTGGTCACTGGGGCGGCCTGATGGCTGTGGCGGCTAAGGCCAAAGGGATCGCCGGGCTGGTCCTTGATGGGGCGGTGCGGGATGTAGATGAATTTGAAACGCTGGGATTTCCAGTCATTGCCCTTGGAATTAATCCCCGCAAATCAAATAAGGATTTTCGGGGGAAAGTCAATGAATCAATTCAGCTAGCTGGTATTGAAGTTAATCCTGGGGATGTCATTCTGGCTGATATTCACGGAGTTGCAGTTTTTGCTTCTGAAATTCTGGATGGATTGCTCCAAACAGTTGCCACACTGAAAGAACGTGAAGCCGGCATCATCAAACGGCTTGAAGCCGGAGAACGCTTTGCCGACATTTTAGGACTCTCACTGTGAGAACTTAGGGTTCCGGGTTCCGGGTTCCGGGTTCCGGGTTCCGGGTTCCGGGTTTTCGACTGGTTTCATTCAGAAATCTCCTTGTACCATTTTGAAATCATTCAATCGTATTTCACTAAACCCTGAACCCCGAACCCTGAACCCTGAACCCTGAACCCCGAACCCTGAACCCTGAACCCTGAACCCCGAACCCCGAACCCCGAACCCTGAACCCCGAACCCTGAACCCCGAACCCCGAACCCGAAAAGGAGCCCCTGCTACTGTGTCTTCAAAAAAACGTCTGGTTATTTTAGGGACTGGCTTTGCCGCCGTGAGTCTGGTCAAAAAGATCAATCTTCGAGCCTATGATGTAACGATAGTCAGTCCCCGCAATCATTTTCTGTTTACTCCGCTGCTTCCAAGCACCACGGTTGGAACAATTGAATTTCGCAGCATTATCGAACCAATTCGCAAAGTCCGCCGTGGCGTCAAATTTCTTCAAGGGGCCTGTACCCGCGTTGACGACAAAAACCGCATCATTCATTGCAAAAGCGTAGACGATCAGGTCGAGTTTAGTGTCGAGTATGACCAGCTTGTCATTTCAGTCGGTGCTGAAAATAACACCTTCAATATTCCTGGTGTCCGCGAACATGCATTGTTTTTAAAAGAGTTAACTGATGCCCGCAACATCCGCGAACGCATCGTCAGTTGCCTTGAACGGGCCAGCGTTCCCGGCATTAGCAAAAAAGAGCGCGACAAATACCTGCATTTTGTTGTGGTTGGTGGCGGACCAACCGGCATCGAATTTGCCGCTGAACTCCACGACTTGCTCGATGATGATCTCAAGAAAAGCTACCCCGAACTGGTCAATCAGGTCAGAATCACACTGTTTGAAGCCGGCAAATCGGTCTTGAACTCATTTGACGTCACCCTTGGCGATTACACCAAGAAACACTTTAACCGGCAGGGAATCGAACTCCGGCTTGAAACCCCGGTGGCACAGGTCGGGACCGATTTTCTTAAGCTCAAAACCGGTGAGGTGATTCCAACCGGGTTGATTGTCTGGTCCACCGGCTATGGACCAACACCGTTTATCAAGTCGCTGCCGTTTGAAAAAGACCGTTCCGGGCGGATTCTCACCAATGAATTCTTGCAGATTACGGCTGAACCGACGATTTATGCCATGGGTGATTGCGCGACGATTACCGGCATTCAGCTTCCGCAAACCGCTCAACTTGCGATGCAACAGGGCAAATATCTGGCGGAAGCTCTCAATAAAGTTGCCCGTGACAAACAGCCGAAACCGTTTAAATTTGTGAATTTGGGGATGCTGGCTTATATTGGGGAAAGCCAGGCTCTGGCTGAAATCCCAATGGCTGGGGTGCGTGGCAGTGGAATGACGACGTTTCTGTTTTGGCGCTCAGCCTATTTGACAAGACTCGTCAGCCTGAAAAACAAAGTCCTGGTCTTGTTTGACTGGTTCAAAACCTTCATTTTTGGCCGGGATTTGAGCAAATTCTGAGGTTGAGTAAGGAGGGATGGAAATGACGGATGACGAACTGAATCGAAAAATGGAATTTATTATTGAACAACAAGCCCAGTTCACTGTGGATATCCAACTCCTCAAAGAAGCGCAGGCGACTACCAATGCTTCGATAGCCCAACTGACCAAAGATGTGCTGATGCTGGCTGATACTCAATCGCAAATGCAGGAGCAGGCTGAAGTAGATCGTCAGGAGATGCGAGATGGTATCAATCAAATGATTTCGATTGCCGAGGAAATGCGGAATCTGGCTCGTGGGCTGGTGACAGCCCAGATTGGGACGTCACAACGGGTTTCAAAAGTGGAAGACCGGCTTGATCGGCTGGAATCTGGGTCCTCATCCTAAAGGGCAGGCTTTAAATTGGCCTGGGGTTGAAAAGGAGAGACGAACATGACAGATGACGAACTGAATCGAAAAATGGAATTTATTGTTGAACAGCAGGCTCAGTTTACCGTGGATATTCAACTGCTCAAAGAAGCACAGGCGACTACCAATGCTTCGATAGCCCAACTGACCAAAGATGTGCTGATGCTGGCGGATGCTCAATCCCAAATGCGAGAAGTTCAATCGCAAATGCAGGAGCAGGCTGAAGCAGATCGTCAGGAGATGCGAGATGGTATCAATCAAATGATTTCGATTGCCGAGGAGATGCGGAATCTGGCTCGTGGGCTGGTGACAGCCCAGATTGGGACGTCACAACGGGTGTTAAAAGTGGAAGACCGGCTTGATCGGCTTGAGTCCGACCAACCCTGAATATTCAATCGAGGTGAATATGGCGTTTCGAGTTCGACAACTTCAAATTCTAGCCCTGGCCCTGGTTCATTTGATTCTTTTTGGCGTGACTGGCTGCGCTGATTCAGCCGCTTCTGATGCTCCCAGCCCAAAAAACAGTGTGGCGGTGCAGACCCAACCACCTGCTTCCATTCTCAATGAAATTGCTGGCTATACCGGGTGGCGAAAAGCCAATCCTGGTCCGTATCTTGTCCCCAATCGAACAGCCGTGTTGTGTGCTGCTCCCGTTCCACCGCCAACATCAACCCCCAATCCCCACGAAGACAAATTCATCACCGTGTATGTCAACGAAATTGGTCGCCAGGCGCTGACCGAAGCCGTGGAACCCAAATTCCCGGTTGGTTCGATCATTGTGAAGGCAAAACATCCGACCCGTGAAAGCACCCAGCCGGAACTGCTGACCGTGATGATCAAACGTCAGGCTGGTTTTAACCCGGAGGCTGGTGATTGGGAATTTGCTGCCATTGACGGTGATGCGAAAAAGGTTCAGGCCCAGGGGAAGCTTGAAACCTGTCAAGGGTGCCACATTCCACAAAAAGCGCAGGATTTTGTCTTTCGAACCTATATGGCGCGTGGGGTACGGCGGCTGTAACTGTTCAGGGTTCAGGGTTCAGGGTTCAGGGTTCAGGGTTCAGGGTTCAGGGTTCAGGGTTCAGGGTTCAGGGTTCAGGGTTCAGGGTTCAGGGTTCAGGGTTTTCGAATTCATGTCCCTTATGTCCCTTATGTCCTTTTTGTCCTTTTGTTTGTTTGCCCGGAACCCAGAACCCCGAGCCCGGAACCCGAGAAATTAAGCTTTTGCTTGCAAGGGAATTCACGATTGAGACAAAGTAGGGGGTGCCCAAACGTTGAGCCAACCTCCATGTGCTCAACACCTCTGTGTCGAGAAATCAAAAAATCTTACCCGTTATGAACTGAATCCGCTGAATTATGAAAAATCTATCTGATTGAATTATAACTATTTACCCGCTTCATAATTCATAATTCATAATTCATCCTTCATAACTGGTTTTACCCCCTTGGAGCATTTCTTGTATGTACTACAACAAAGGAAAGACAACCAAACAGGCTCACGTCAATGTTCCTGAAGGTACGTTTGAAGAGCAGCACGGACGTGAAGGTTTTTTCGGCCCGGTTTCGCATCTCTACCACAATCATCCCCCGACCAGTTGGACCCGCATTGAAGGTCCGTGCCGACCACGGGCGTTTGATGCCAATCGGATTGAGGCATCGGGTACCAATCAGGTAACGCCGCTGCTGTACAACAATGATGTCTCGTTTTCGATTGCCACCTGGACGCAGTCAATGGATCACTTTGCTCGCAACGGCGATGGTGATGAAATCTGGTTTGTGCATAAAGGCGCCGGGATTCTGGAAACGGATTACGGCCCGCTGACTTTTTCACGTGGAGATTATCTGGTCCTGCCACGGGGTGTGACCTACAGGTTTGACCTGGCCCAGGATTGCTTTTTCGTCTTGATCGAAACCAATGGAACACCCCTTGAGCAACCCAGCCGGGGCATTATTGGTCAGTATTCGCTCTATGATGCCAGTGCGGTTCGGGTGCCGGATCCAACGCCCGTAACCGCTACCCAGGCCGAGTATGAAGTCCGCATCAAGCGCGAAGGCGAATACACCTCAGTCTATTATCCATTTCACCCGCTTGATATTGCCGGATGGAAAGGCGACCTGTTTCCCTGGGCGCTCAACATCGCCGATTTTTGCCCAATTATGAGCCACCGGGCACACTTGCCGCCGAGTGTGCATACCACGCTGGTTGGAAAAGGATTTGTGGTGTGTTCGTTTGTGCCGCGCCCGCTCGAAGAAACACCAGGGGCGATGCGCGTTCCGTTCTGGCACCGCAACATTGATTTTGACGAAGTGCTGTTTTACCACGACGGCGATTTCTTCAGCCGTGACAACATCACGGCGGGAATGATTACCTTCCACCCGGTTGGCATCCATCACGGGCCACACCCAAAAGCAATTGAAAAGAGCTGGGCGCCAGGCAAGACCCACACCGATGAATACGCGGTGATGCTTGACACCCGACGGCCTTTGACAGTCGCTGAATCGGCAGCGGCGCTTGAATGGCTCGAATATCATCAGTCCTGGCGGACGTAGGTCTAAAGGCGTCGGGCTAAGGGCTTGGGGCTGAGGGCTGAAGAAATTGAGTGATTCTGTCTTGAACCCCACTTCTTCAGTCCTCAGCCTCAAGCCCAATACCTTCAGCCCTGAGCCCATTTTCTTCAGCCCTAAAAAGGGGGAATGGATATGTCCAGTGTCGTCAATCCGATAACCCAAACCAGTGTTAGTCCTGGGCAACGAGTCCTGGAAGCTGCGGAACCGAGATTGGCGGTACCAGATCACACCATGCTTCCAGATCGAGATGGAACTTTTGTGAAAAACTTTCAGGAGCACCCACAAAGTATCCTTTTGACGGAGACCCTCCGTCCAGTATTAAGTCAGCGGTTTCCAGATGGTCAGTATTGTATTGGCCAGGACAGCGGAATTTACTGGCGGTTGAACATGGACCCACCGGAGCGCGGTGCCGAATCTCCCGATTGGTTTTTGGTCGTTGGTGTTTCGCCAGCACTGGATGGAAAACCCCGGCGGTCCTACGTGATGTGGAAAGAATTCATTGCGCCGTTGATTGCGCTGGAGTTTGTTTCCGGAAATGGCTCAGAAGAACGAGACCGAACGCCGCTCAAAGGGAAATTCTGGATCTATGAACAGGCATTGCGGATTCCGTTCTATGGTATTTATGAACCTGAGAAATCCATTATTGAAATGCACCATTTGGTGGATGGAACCTATCGGTTGCTCCCGCCGACTGAGCTGGGGCGATATGTGATTGAACCACTGGGTGTGGAATTGGGACTCTGGCAGGGTTTGTATTTTGGGTTTGACTTACCCTGGATGCGCTGGTGGAGCCGCGAAGGGGAACTGCTCCCAACCGGAGATGAGCGGGCAATTCGAGCTGAAGCTGAAGCCAAACAGGCGCAGGCGGAAAGGGAAGCCGCTGAATCGCGGGCCCAGTTGTTCGCCGAAAAACTCAGGGAACTGGGCATTGATCCAGACACGGTTGGGAAATAATACCATTTGGGGCTGAGGGTATCGGGCTAAGGGCTAAGGGAAATACAATTTTTTCAATAATTTAGCTTTTCCGTAATGCGATAGGTTCATTCCAAAATGGTATAATATCAATTTGTTGTCAGTAGCTTAACTCTATTTCTTTGAGTTACTCCGTTACGGAAAGGTCGGATTGAGCATCCTGAAAGGCTGCAGTTCGGATAGCCGGTCGGTTGCGAGGTTTTGGGAGCTACCACCGGGAAAGAGTTTATTCTTCCCATATTCTCCCTGCGTCGCCGCGCCCTGGGGCGCGGGCGACGCAGGGAAAAAAAGAGAACCTTCGTGTCCGGTGGTAGGCCCAAAGCGGCCAACCGACCAGCTATCCGAACCGCAACGCTTCGCGGTGCACAACCAAAAACTCCACCTGAAAGCAGCTCTCAGTTCCTAATCCGACTTCTTCTGCCCCAAGTCTTCAGTCCCAAATGAAAAAAGCCCGGTGGCAGTTTGGATTCTGCCACCAGGCTTCAACCTGGAAAAAGAAGATAAAAGCGTGAATGATACCAGTTTGTGATGGAACTCTGGTATGAGTAAACAGTCAAGTGATTCAACCAAATAAACTTAGCGAACTACTGACTACTGACTACTGACTACAAACTGGTATTAATTTTCAAACCGTTTGAACAGCAATGAGGCATTTGTCCCGCCAAAGCCGAACGAGTTGCTCAGTGCATAGGTCAAATCGGCCTGCACAGACTGGTTGGGAACATAATTTAAGTCACAATCCGGGTCTGGCTCTTGATAATTGATCGTTGGGGCAATGTGCTGGTCACGCAATGTCAACGCCAGGACACAGGCTTCAACCGCTCCGGCGGCACCAAGCAAGTGCCCGGTCATGGATTTGGTTGAACTGACTTTCAGGTTGGCCGCATGGTCACCAAAAAGGTCCTTGATGGCAGCGGTTTCGTGTTTGTCGTTCAACGGTGTCGAAGTGCCATGAGCATTGATATAGCCAACCTGCTCAGGCGCAACACCGGCATCTTTCAGGGCATTGTGCATTGAACGCCGGGCACCGTCGCCGTCTTCAGGTGGTTGGGTAAAGTGATAGGCATCACTCGACATTCCATACCCGACGACTTCGGCATAAATTTTGGCACCGCGAGCACGGGCCTGTTCCAGTTCTTCAAGCACCAGGATCCCCGCACCTTCACCCATCACAAATCCATCCCGCAACCGATCAAATGGCCGGCTGGCTTGTGGTCCCCGGTCATTATGGGTTGACAGGGCACGCATAGCGGCAAACCCGCCAATACCCATGGGCGTGATCGTGGCTTCGGCGCCACCACAGAGCATGGCGTCACATTCGCCCCGACGGATGATGCGATAGGCATCTCCGACCGAATGCGCCCCAGCCGCACAGGCCGTCGAAACCGCCGAGTTTGGACCTTTGATGCCAAATCGAATTGACATCTGACCCGCCGCCAGGTTGATGATGGATGATGGGATAAAGAAGGGCGAAATACGGTCTGGGCCACCGGTAAACAATTTGGTCTGTTCACGTTCAATGATCGTGAACCCACCCAGCGCCGAACCGACAAAAATACCGACCCGTTCGCTGTTGTCCTCGGTGATTTTGAGACCACTGTCATCCAATGCCTCTTGCGATGCCGCAATGGCGTAATGGATGAAAGGATCCATTTTCTTGATTTCTTTTTTTTCGATGAATTTTGCCGGATCGAAGTCTTTGACTTCGGCTGCGATGTGGACTGAAAACCCGGTGGTATCGAAGTGGGTAATTTGACCAATCCCACTTCGACCCGCCAACAACGCTGCCCAGGTTTCTTCAGCGGTGTTCCCCACGGGGCTGACAATGCCGACTCCGGTGATAACAACGCGACGTTTCACAGGGGCCTCCAAAAAACGGGACTATTTGAGTGATTCGAGGTGGGCTTCGATATAGGTGACGGCTTCGCGGACGCTGGTGATTTTTTCAGCATCTTCGTCCGGAATTTCAATTCCGAACTCTTCTTCAAAACGCATGACCAGTTCGACCGTGTCGAGTGAATCGGCGCCCAGGTCATCAATAAACCGGGCTTTCGGAGTGACTTCGCTTTCATCAACCCCCAGTTCTTCGACAATGATTTGCCGCACCTTCTCTTCAATGGCTGAGATATCTGACATAAAAAAGGTCCTTCCTCCTGATTTGTGAAAAAAATTTTGCGTACCTTATTTTTTTTGGTTCAAAGAAGCAAGTCACAATCGAAAGATTCAACTTGCGAAAGCTGCCAGGGAAGCGGGAACGTGCCTGTTTGCAAGCGCATCGCCAATCCCGCCGACCAGTTTAGGAACAGGCTTCACGGACCGCTTCCAACTGGTCCGGCTGTTCAAAATTGAGAACTTTGACCTGATTGTTGATCTGGCGAACCAAACCACTAAGCACGGTTTTGGGGCCGACTTCAACAAAGGTCGTCACGCCTTCGGCGACCAGTTTTTGAATCGAGCCCACCCATCTGACCGGTGAACAGACTTGAGCAATCAGATTGGCGCGAGCCTCGGCACCGGTTCGTTCCAGGTCGGCATTGACGTTAGCCACCACTGGAAATGCCGGATCGGCAAAATCAAGCTGGTTTAAATCAACCGCCAGTCGTTCTTCAGCCGGTTTCATCAGCGCGCAATGAAACGGAGCGCTGACGGGGAGCATCACGGCGCGGGCACCTTTGGCTTTGAGCAACGCGGCGGCACGGGTGACGGCTTCGGCGTGGCCGGCAATGACGATTTGGGCTGGTGAATTCATATTGGCCGGGCTGCAGACCTGATCCTGGGCGGCTTCGGCACAGACGGCTTCGATAGTGGCCAGATCGGCTTTGAGTACTGCCGCCATCGCGCCGACTCCGGGTGGAACGGCTTCCTGCATATAGGTGCCACGTCGCCGAACAGCCACCACGGCATCTTTTAATGACAGCGTTCCAGCAGCCACCAGCGCGCTGTATTCGCCGAGTGAGTGCCCCGCCACAAAAGCTGGCGTCAGGCCCTGACTGGCCAGAACACGATAGGCGGCGACCGAAACGGTCAAAATCGCGGGTTGGGTGTTTGCTGTCAACGCCAGATCCGCTTCCGGGCCTTCAAAACAAAGCTGGCTGATCGAAAAACCTAAACTGGCGTCGGCTTCTTCAAAAACAGTGCGGGCGTCAGTAAAGGTCTCCGCCAGTGCTTTGCCCATGCCAGCATACTGCGAAGCCTGTCCAGGAAATAAAAAGGCAATTGATCCCATAGGTTAGTGGTTAGTGATTAGTGATTAGTGATGAGTTGATGAGTCAGTAGTCAGTAGTCAGTAGTCAGTAGTCAGTAGTCAGTAGTCAGTAGTCAGTAGTCAGTAGTCAGTAGTCAGTAGTCGAGTGTTGGGATTTGAGGACTTGTGTCAAGTGTATTTAGTTCGATTTGAGTTATTTAGGGACAATTCTTTTCAAGAATTTGACGAATTCAAATATCCGGGTTTGGTCTACTGACAACTAACTCATCAACGACTGACTTTCAGAATTTGTATTTGCCCAACCCGCAGTCATCCAGTAGTTTCTGAACAAATGGCGCCATGGTGTCATAATATTTGACACTCTGACTGTATTGTCCACCTTTCAACTGGGGGTTATTGGAAACCGCTTTGAGCAGGGCAGGGCGATCCATTTTGTCGGTCAGGAGCCAGATAACAAGCTGAACTGGGGCCAAATCAACTTTGCCGGGTTGGGCGGGTGTCGGTGCCGGTTGTGACAGAGCCGATGAGGAAACCCCGGTTTCAGGCCGCCGTCGAGCAAAGCAATCAAGAAAAGTTTTGGCATCGCCTTCAATCAGATTTCCCAAACTGTATTTGGTTGAGCGAACAGGTGAAAACTTCTGGAAATTGATGGAAAAAACCTCAACTGTAATGATTCTCAGGCTCTTTGGTGCAATCAGTACCTGTTCGTTCGATGAGACCACCAGGTTAGTGTAGTACTGCTGGTTTTCGCTCCGCAGTACTGTACCGGCTTGGATGGCAACTGCAATTGGATGATCGGTCTGATTGGTGATTTTGAAATCTATGTTGCGCCCATAGATGGTCTGTTCCGGATTGGTGGTCAAGACAATGCCATCCACCGAAACATCCCCTCGTTCAACTTGATCCTGAAGCTTTGCGCGCTGGTCTGACTCAATCGGAAGCCGGGCGCCATCTTTGCAACTGACGGTGAAACAGAGCCCAACCAGGAAAAAAAAGAGACATAGGGGTGAAGCGGAGCGAGGAGCGAACTGAGAGCGAGTAGCGAGTAGCGAGTAGCGAGTCGTCAATCCAGGAAAGCGAGAGGTCAGCCAGTTTTTTTGAATTTTGAGAGATTGATAACTCATTTGAAAGAAGCTGCTCTGTTGAATTGTTGATTGACTACTCGCTACTTGCTACTGGCTCTTTTCTGACTACTCGCTACTCGCTACTCGCTACTCGCTCTCAGTTCGCTCCTCGCTCTCGGTTCGCGCTACTTCACTCACCTACCACCGAACCACCATACTGCCCCAGGTGGCACCGGCGCCAAAGGAAGAAAACATCAGGACGTTTCCACGCTGGATTCGACCAACGCGGACACATTCATCCAGGGCAATTGGAATTGAAGCTGATGATGTGTTGCCAATCCGGCTGATGTTGGAATAAACCTTCGTGGCTGGTATCTGTAACCGCTCTGCGACAGCATCGGTAATGCGCTGGTTGGCTTGATGGGGAATCAACAGGTCAATGTCAGCCGCAGTCATTTTGACTTCATCCAGCACCTGGCGGGAGGTTTCGGTCATACTGCGGACAGCGACTTTAAACAGTTCATTGCCGCGCATTTTGATAAAGTGAAGCCGGTTTTCAAGTGATTGCTCACTGGCTGGATGCAGGGTGCCTCCGCCTGGAGTGAACAGATAGTCGGCAAAATCGCCATCACTTTGGATCCGACTGGCCAGAATTCCACGCCCAGTTTCCACACGGGTCATGATGGCAGCGCCAGCACCGTCACCGAAAATCACACAGGTGGACCGGTCAGTGTAATCAACATATCGGGACAGGATTTCAGCGCCAATCACCAGCACATTTTTGGCCTGCCCGGTGGCAATAAAGGCATTGGCCGTGGTGACGCCATATAAAAATCCTGAACAGGCAGCCACCAGATCATAGGCCGCGGCCTTTTTGGCCCCGAGCCGGGATTGGATAAAGCAGGCGGTCGAAGGCAGAGCCATATCCGGGCAAACCGTGGCGCACAAGATCAAGTCAATTTCGGTGGCTTTCAAGCCGGCGGCATCCAGGGCCTGCTGAGCGGCAGCCGAGGCAATCATTGAAGTCGTTTCGCCAACTGCGGCAATGTGGCGTTCCCGGATGCCGGTGCGGGTCATAATCCAGTCATCAGAGGTCTCGACCAGTTTTTCAAGATCGGCATTGGTCAAAACTTTCTCTGGCAACATGTGCCCGGTACCGACAATTCCTGCTGAATACATAACACTGAATCTCCTTGGAAACTAATACTACGGCGAGACTTCGGATTTAACCTGCGAAGCGGGTGTTGGCTCGTAGCCCAGGGTGGAGTCTTCGAAACCCTGGGCTACGAGCCATCGCTCAGTTCCTGGGCTGAAAATCAAGTCTTCCGCCCTCAGTTCTAGGGTTTGGCGGAATTTCGGCGCTTGCTGGAAACTTGATAGGTCTCAGCAAGTTCGGATTCGATCAGCCGGTTGACTTCGAGTTGGAGTGATTCTTTGGCGACTCGGATCGCGTTGCGGATGGCTTTGGCGGTTGAGCGCCCATGACAGATAATGACCGTTCCTCGTGCTCCCAACAAGGGAGCCCCGCCGTATTCCTCATAATCCAGACGTTTTTTAAATGCCTGAAATGCCGGACGCACCAGATAGGCACCCGCCTGGGTATCAATCCGGCGCATCATTTCCTCTTTGAGCATCTTTTGAATGGCATCAATGAGCCCTTCGCTGGTTTTGAGGACCACATTGCCGGTAAATCCATCGCACACGGCCACGTCAACCGAGCCGGTCCAGAGGTCTTTCCCTTCAATGTTGCCAACGAAGTGAATCGAGGAGGAGCTTTTGAGGAGTTTGTGGGCTTCGCGTGTGACTTCATTGCCTTTGCTTTCCTCTTCGCCGATGGAAAGCAACCCAATGCGTGGGCGCGGATGATGCAGAATTTTTTCCGCATACAGTCCACCCATCACCGCAAATTGTTCCAAAAAGGCAGGTTTACAGTCCGCATTCGCGCCGACGTCAAGCAGGAGTGTTCCCTGGCCATTAACCGTGGGAAGCATCATGGCCAGTGCTGGACGTTCGACTCCGTCGAGGGTGCCGAGCAGAAGCGCGCTGGTCATCATCACGGCACCGGTGTTTCCGGCACTGACGACGGCGTCCACCCGTCCATCGCGGAGTAACTGCATGCACACACGAATGGTTGAATCTTTTTTGCGCCGAACGGCCCGGGCCACATCCTCACCCATGGTGATGACTTCGGTCGCATTCACAATTTCGATTGGTTCGTTGGTCCACCCCAGGTCACGAAGTGCATTTTCAATCAACCCGGATGGCCCAACCAACACAATATGAACGCCCAATTGACGGGCTGCTTGCAGAGAACCCTCTAGTTCGCTGGCGGGTGCGTGGTCTCCGCCCAATGCATCAACGGCAACTCGCAGCATACGTGTTTTGATAATTCCTAAAACTGAAAGAATTCGACCGGGTGTCCGTCGGAGAGGGGCAGGTTAGAAAAAACCTTCCTGCCACGGCGGGATGAAGAATGGCGTCGTTTTGGATTTGGCATGACCTTTACTCTCCTGGCACAAAGTCTTGAAAAGAATAGATTTTTTTGGCACTTGAGCTATCCATTCCGAAGGAAGGTCTGAGATGTGAATTCCGGGTCCGATTGGCAAAAACATGCTTGAGTCCCAAAAATTGACTTGAGGTCGAACTTCATTTTGTGGGTCAGAAGCCGTGCAATTGAGGGCAACCAGACAGGTGAGTGGAAGGCATCAACATGGGTGAACCCACTCGGGCGGAAGCCAAGGAGCGCAAAAGTGCGTTATTATAAGGGCATACGCGTTTTTGTCAATCGCAGAGCAGCAGAGCGTGCGGCATGAACTGGGGGTGCTTGTCCGAAGGGACGCATTGTGGTAGTTCTAAGGCACACGCACTGAGTTCTCGTTCTTCGATTCCAGGTACCAGGTTTTCAATTCCCAAATACCAGATTCAATGTGATTTGAGTCCGACTACAGGTTATTGATTATGATTCGAAACTTGAAGTTTGATGACCGGGGGTTACTTCCAACAACTGTCCAGGATACCCGTTCGCACCAAATTTTAGTCCAGGATTTTATGAACGCCGAAAGCCTGGCACTGACCGTTCAATCGGGAACGGTGTGGTTTTATAGTGCCAGTCGCAACGAAGTCTGGTGCTCGCGCTCGTCATTTGGTCACGTTCATCGCGTGGTGGACATTGCCCCAGACCCGGAAGGCACAGGGCTGCGGATCCAGGTTGAAGTCTGTGACCCAGTAGCGGATGAGTCAAAATCACCTGATGCCCGCCGTGCCCGTTTATTGTCAGCCGTTCCACCAACCCGATCCGTCGTGTCAGATCCATTAAAGTCTACGCTCTCAGTACCTGAAGTTGGTGTGGTGGATGTCAATGCGCTCGAAGTCGGTATTTTGCTTGAGCAATTGTACCGGTTTATTGAACAGCGCAAGCATCTCCGCCCAGAAGGGTCCTACACCACCTATCTGCTCAATGCCGGGTTGGATCGAATCCTCAAAAAAATTGGCGAAGAAGTCACCGAAACGATCCTGGCCGCTAAAAATGGTTCACCCAAGGAACTGTCGGCTGAAGTGGCCGATATATTGTTTCATATTCTGGTGTTACTGGTTGACCGGGGTATTCCGCTCCGGGAAATTCTGCTGGAACTGAATCAACGAGTCGGAAAACCATCAGAGCCAAAATCAGGAATGAAGAATTGAGAATGAAGAATGAGGTATAGCTTTTCAGATAAATATTTCCTGAGTTTCTATTGTGGGAAATCTCAGAAACTATTGAGAAATTTGGTTTTATTTTCCGTGTATTCCGTGTATTCCGTGGTTTCTTATTCTGAAAATCTATAGAATAGAAAACACAAACAGATCGAGGCGACAAAAACAACCAGAACTTCAATCGCCATTCCCCAAGGATTCATTCACTGAACTCTTCCCAACTGCCCTAAATCCTGACCAATACTTTTTATGCCTGACATGACACCTGCCACCTATGCTGATTTTCTCAAATTGACCGAACAGGGAACTGTGATTCCGGTGATGAAAACCATTCCATCGGATTTACACACTCCGGTCAGTACCTACTTGAAAATCCAACCCCGAAGTCCCTATTCGTTTCTCCTGGAATCAGTTGACGGTGAAGAAAAGATTTCCCGCTACTCACTGGTGGGAAGCAAACCCTACCTGATCGCTCGGGGTCATGGGGTGGAAATGGAAATGACAGGTGATTCAGTCACCGAATTTCAACACGTCAACCTGTTTGAAGGGCTGCGAAAATATATGGGGCGGTTTATTCCGGTGCATATTCCCGACCTGCCCCATTTTGCAGGCGGAGCGGTTGGATATATTGCCTATGACGCCAACCACTGGTTTGAACCAGCCGTTTCAGCCAAGGCTCAGGACGACACCCAGATGGATGAAGGGGTGATGATGTTTTTTTCGTCGGTTCTGGTATTTGACCATTTGCTCCAACAGATAAAGATTGTGAGCAATGTGTTTACCGATGGGCAAACCAGTGGACTGGAGGAAAAATACCAGCAGGCGGTGGCCGAAATTGAGGAACTTGAAAACCTGATGATGATGGCGCCGGTCACGCCGCGCCGCCGCAAGCGAACCGAAGCCCCAATGCTGAAATCAAGTGTGACCAAAGATCAGTTTCAGGCACTGGTGGAACGGGCCAAGGAAGCCATTCATACAGGCGATGTCTTCCAACTTCTGCTGGCACAACGGTTTGAGTTCAATATTGCCAGTCATCCGTTTCAAATCTATCGTGCCTTGCGGATGGTGCACCCTTCGCCGTTTATGTTCTTCCTGAATATGAATGATGTTTCGATGATGGGAGCTTCGCACGAAATGTTGTTGCGCTGTACTGGCCGCCGGATTGATTACCGGGTGGTTGCCGGAATGCGGGCGCGGGGGAAAACCGATGTGGAAGACGATTTGCTCGGGGCCGAACTCGGTTCTGATGAAAAAGAAGTGGCCCAGCACAGTATGATGGTTGATGTTGGTCGCAGTGATGTAGGCAAAGTTGCCGATTATGGGTCAATTGAAGTGACCAAACTGGTCAACGTCGAACGCAATACCCAGGCGATTCAACTGGTTTCAAATCTCAAGGCTGTTTTGCGCACAGGCACTGATCGGTTTGATGCGCTGGCAGGTTGTTTTCCGATGGCAACCATGCTGGGCGTTCCAAAAATTGCAGCGATGAAATTGATTGATGAATTAGAGCCAGTCCGGCGCGGTGTTTTTGGGGGAACGGTTCTCCATCTGGATTATTCCGGGAATCTGGATGCCTGTGTGGCGCTCCGGACGATTGTCGTCAAAGGGCAACGGGCACTGGTTCAGGCGGGAACCACGATTGTGCATAACTCTTCACCTGAGCGAGAATTTGTTGAAACGGTCAATCAGGTCCGCACATTGATCAAAGCCATCGAAATTGCTGAGAAAGAACTGTGAATCAGGGTTCAGGGTTTTCGGAAGGGATGAGGGATGAGGGATGAGGGATGAAAAAAATCACCTTGTCACCTTGTCATTCTGTCACCTTGTCATCCTGTTAGGGTTCCGGGTTCCGGGTCTTCGAATTTATGTCCTTTAAGTCCTTTAAGTCCCTTTCGTCCTTTTCTTTCCCTGACCCCCGACCCCTAACCCCCGAACCCTGACCCCGGAACCCTGAACCCGGAACCCCAATCAATATGAAACCTTTTCGTGAAACACTGCAGGAAGATCGCATCTATGTTTTTGATGGTGCGATGGGAACGATGCTCTATTCCAAGGGCGTCTATGTGAACCGATGCTATGACGAGATTTGCCTTTCAAATCCGGGGCTGGTTCAGGAAGTCCATCGCGAATACATCAAAGCTGGTGCTGAAATCATTGAAACCAATACCTTTGCGGCGAATTTCCCCAAGCTCGAAGCTTTTGGCCATGCCAATTTACTCCAGGAAATCAACTACAAAGCAGCCAAAATTGCCCGCGAAGTTGCTGGGACACAAGCCTGGGTTGCCGGGGCGATTGGTCCACTGGGCATCCGCATTGAACCCTGGGGGCCGACTTCGTTTGATGAAGCCCGCAAAATGTTTCGTGAGCAGGCTGAAGCATTGCTTGATGGCGGTGTGGATCTGATTGTTCTGGAAACATTTACCGATCTTTCGGAAATTCGGCAGGCAATGCTGGCAGTTCGCGAACTGGATCAGGAAATTCCGATTGCCACGCTGATGGCGATTCAAGAAGACGGCACCACCGGATATGGGACCAGCCCCGAAGTCTTCACCAAACGCCTGGAAGAATGGGGCGCTGACATTGTGGGCCTTAATTGCAGCGTTGGGCCAAAACCCATGCTCGAAGCGATTGAACGCATGGCCCTGGTCACCGATTTAAAACTCTGTGCCGAACCAAATGCCGGTCTTCCACGCGATTACCAGGGGCGCAAGATTTATCTTTGTTCGGCTGACTACATGGCAAAATATGCCAAGCGGTTGATCCAGGCCGGAGTCAAATTTATTGGTGGATGTTGTGGAACGACGCCAGAGCACATCAAAGCCATCAGTTCCGCCGTCCGGGCACTTTCTCCCGCGCAACGCCACGAACATCACGCCGTCCAGATTGATTTCAACAGCCGTCCGCATATTGAAGCCGTTCCACAAGCCGAAAAATCAAACTTCGCTCGAAAAATTGTCAACGGCGAATTTGTCACCAGCATCGAAGTCGTGCCGCCCAAAGGCTGCGATCCTACGAAAATGATTGAAAGTGTTCGACTTTTAAAGGCGGCGGGCGTGGATGCCGTCAATGTGCCTGATGGTCCGCGTGCTCAGTCCCGAATGGGTGCCATTGCCACGTCGGTGATTTTGCAACAGCAAGTCGGCATCGAAGCTGTGGTTCATTATTGCTGCCGGGATCGAAATTTGCTGGGGATGAACTCTGATTTGCTTGGTGCCGCCGCACTTGGAATCCACAATGTGCTCTTGATTACCGGAGACCCGCCGAAAATGGGCCCCTACCCGGATGCCACCGCCGTGTTTGACATTGACTCGATTGGGTTAACGAACATGGTCAACCAACTCAACCAGGGAATGGACCTGGGCGGCAACCCGGTCGGCAAACCGACCTCGTTTTTCATTGGCGTTGGCGTCAACCCGACCGCAATTGATTTGAATCACGAATTGCGGCGCTTTGAATGGAAAGTGGATGCTGGCGCCGAATATGCGATTACCCAGCCGATTTTCGACATTGATGTGCTGAAAAACTTCCTGCGTCGGATCGAACATTGCCGGATTCCAGTGATTGCTGGTATCTGGCCGCTGACAAGCTTCCGCAACGCTGAGTTTCTCCACAACGAAGTCCCCGGCGTGGTGGTCTCTCCCGAAATTCTTGACCGAATGCGCAAGGCTGACAGCCAGGAAGCCGCCCAGCGCGAAGGTCTGGCGATTGCCCGCGAAATGCTCGAAGAAATTCGTCCACTGGTGCAGGGCGTGCAAGTCAGCGCTCCGTTTGGCCGCGTCCCCTATGCACTGGAAGTTCTTGAAGTGCTGAAGGTTAATCAATAGTTGATAAGTCAGTAGTCAGTAGTCAGTAGACAAAACCAGGATGTTTCGGTTTAGAGATTTTTTGGGAAGAATTGTTCATAACTGACTCAAATAGAATCAAATGCACTTGACAAAGAATTCAAAACCCCAACACTCGACTACTGACTACTGACTACTGACTACTGACTACTGACTACTGACTACTGACTACTGACTACTGACTACTGACTACTGACTACTGACTACTGACTACTGACTACTGACTACTGACTACTGA
>JACQXX010000074.1 GCA_016208495.1 Acidobacteriota bacterium
CCGATGGTGGCCTCAGCGGTCGTCGGGCTGATTCAATTTGGGCGGATCGTCGGATGACGATCCGCAAGGGCAGACGTGTGCCTACCGACAGGTAGGCAGCGGGAGCTTACCCCATTTTTACTTTATCGGATTATCTATTGGATATAAAAAGAGGGGAAATTTGAAGCACGCGGAAAGCAAATCCGTTCGAAACGAGACAAAGCAAAATTTACTTTGAAGGTAAGTCAAACACCAGTCGTGAACACCGTTGGACCTGGATCGTCAGGCTTGTCTACTGATAACTCCTGCTGGTGGCTCCCCTCGCGCGTGACCTCCTTCGTTCCTGGGAAAAACCCATTCTCCCTTCCCCCATAAACGCCAGGATAAGAAAAATTGAATTCCTTCCGTGGGTATCGAGCGACACAATTACCGGGGTTGGGTTTCGTCCTGACCGTGGCCGTGGGCTGGAACACCAGGGTTATTCAATGGCGACTTGCGTGCTTGAACCCTTTAGCTTGATACCTATAATGCGAATGAAGAGTTGAAATTGAGACTTCAAAATCAACAACTTACAGACAGCAGATTGAACGCCTGAAATTTGAGATTTTGATAAGCCCTTTGTTTTCAACGAACAATTTTTTCAACATTGAACTGGCATCTATAGGGTGACTCCAGCACTCCAGTCACGGTTGTTCTGGTATTAATGACACTGGAAGTTCAGCCTACATTTGCTGCCAAAAAACTGATATAAATTGAGAAACAGTCAGCAACTGGTTGGTGAACCAATCAAATTTCTTCGCGTGCAGAAAATCCAAAGGACTCACGATTTATGAGCCACGGCGTATTTGGTTCGCTCGGGGGAGGTTATTTGAAGGCATGTACCAGCCTTTTCCGCTATTCATCGCAGCAACGGTGGTTTATCCAGCCGTTTACGATGATGGTAGCGGTGATCTATGCTCCATTGCTCTTTATTGCCGCACTTGGATTCTACCTGTTTTTGATTTTTGATCTGCTTGGAACCCTGCTGGATCAGATTCGATCAAAACTGCTCAACCTCATCACCAGAATGGCTGACCGCACCGGGCACACCTTCAAGTACTTTTTCTGGGGGCCAATCGTGATATGTCTGGTGGCCCCACTGTTTTTATTGAGCTTGTTTATCCCGAAGTTCTCTTCCGAAGTCACGGTCGGGGTTTTAGCTGAATTTACTGATTTAACCGGAAACGGTGCCTTCAAAACCATGAATCAAGCCTGCTGGAAAGCCTCAGGTGAATTGTTCCGGTACATTGCACGCAAGCCATTTTATGTGATGCCGGTTTTGGCCATCATTGCCACGCTCTATTCATTCACCTTGCTGGGCATTGGATTGTGTTTTGTAATTCTGATTCCACTCGACTGGATCAGTGCCGTGATTGAAATGACCCGCCAACGGATTGTGGCCATCACCAATCGTTTTGGAAGCGAGATTGATCAAAGCCTGGGCCAGTTTCTTTATGTGCCTGTGGTACTGATATTTCTGGCACCGATTTTTCTCGCGGTATTGTTGATCCCAAAATTTGCCAGCAACTTTGACCCGGATTTTTTGTAAGACCGGATTGTGTGATGCCAGTTAGGGTTCAGGGTTCAAGAAAATACAATTCTTTCAATGGTTTAGCTTTCCTCTCTGTGTGCTGCGTATATTCCGGGGTTTCTCATTCTGAAAATCTGTGGCGCGGGGAAGCCAGCATTAGAAATTCCATATTTGATCAAGCGGTGTGCCACAAACAACACATTCAAACCACTTATCTTTGACGATATTTTTAGTGTGGCATTTGGTGCATAAACGAAAGACAAATTCGGTTGTGAACCCAGGTGGATGGGAAATCCCAGCCCGGTTCAGTGCTTCATCCACCGCTGGCCAGGAATCAGGTTCCGGGCAATATCCGAGCGATTGATTGCTGACTTCTGAAACAAAGATTTCTGTTTGGGAACAGTCGAAGGTTATTTCCCCGGCTGAACGCACATCCCTCCCGGCGGCACAGGCAAGGTGTTCGGAGTGACGATCTGCAATCCAGAACCATCCGTCTGTATCAATCACGAACGTAACGATGATTATTTGGCCCCAATCTGGCTTTTGTCTGGTTTGGCGAAGCCAGTTCCGCACATCTGAACTGGATGTAATCCGTATCCGCGTCGAATGCTCTGGATGGGCTTCGATGGCCTCTGGGTTCAGATGGCGGTAAATACGCATAAATAAAACGATTATTGCAAAAGTTGCCCTTGTTCGACCTGACCCGGTTGGGCAAACAGAACATGATTCTTGCCTTCAGTTTTGACCTGATACATCAAATTATCAGCCTGGTGGAGCATCACTTCGGGAGAATCCGGCGGACAGATAAACGAAACGACACCAATACTGAGGGTGACGATTGAATACTGCTCGGGGATTTGATTGAGAATGACTTCCCGAACCTTCAATATTGCTGTTTCGGCTGCGAGGTGGTCAGTTTCCGGGAGCAAAATCGCAAACTCATCTCCGCCCAGCCGCGCCAGGGTGTCTACTTTTCGGAGCGATTGGCGAATGGTACTGGCAATAAACTGCAACACTTCATCTCCGGCTTGATGGCCAAACTGGTCATTGATTGTTTTGAAGTTATCCAGGTCAAGGTAGGCCAGTGAAATCGGATGATGGTAGCGTTGCGAGCGGATGATTTCAGCCTGGAGAATATGGTGAAATTCGCGGGAGTTGGTCGCACCGGTCAAATAATCAGTTCGTGAAAGCTGACGTTCCCGGTCAAGCGTCGCTTTGACAATCTGGAGTAAGTTGATCGTCAAGGCAAAAAAGGCCAGTCGGAAAATGGCATTCCAGATTCGGATGACTTCGGATGAATACTGTTGACCCGCCAGCCGGTTGGAGATAACCCAAACGACAATGGTGAGGAGTGCCATAAACAAACCTGACCGACGGCTGGCATACCAGGTGACAAGAAAGACTGGTATCAAATAAAAGAAGGAAAACGAGATTTCGTAACCGGTAGCATAGTCAAACCAGCCCAGCCCCAAGGTTGCCAGCATTGAATATATCCAAATGCTTGCCGGGCGCATGGCGGTCATTTTTTGATCGAACTGGGCAAGGAAACGGTCCATGGGCATTATCTGTCGAGAAGGTCTGATCGGGTTGGCAGGAACATCGAAACTGGATCAAGATGAAGCAGCAGGATATGAAGCTATGGTAGGCGAGTGAGATAATGAAAGCAAATTCAACTGTTCTCGGGCCACTCTCCGGTTGAGTCGGTTGATTAACTCAAGTGAAGTCCTGTTCCAGGAGTTTATTGAGCTATTGAATTTGATAAGTGTTTGATTTTTTCCGTGTTTTCTGTGTTTTCCGTGGTTACAATGTCTGGAAACTTTCGGTGAGGTCCTTCAACTGGTTTGTGGAAACAGGCAGGTTGTTTTGATGGGAGGTTCCAAATGGCACCAACCTTGATCATTCGCCAGGATCATCCGGCCAGACGCTGCGAAGTCTGCCACCAGACCGATCAATTTGACCCGGACACCGGCCTCTGCACGCGATGTGCTGGGCTTTCGCTGGCGAATCTTTCCACACATGCTGATTCAGGGACGAAAAAGAACCCCAAATTTTTATATAAGAATGTTGATGACTGCCGAATGAGGGACCTGATGGGGTTGTGTTTTCTGATTTTGCTTTTTGGCGGTGCCGCAGTCCTGGCGTTCTCATCACAATACTGGATCACGGGTGCTTGTTTCGTGGTGTGGTTGATTGCCGTTCTTTTTACTTACCGGCAAAGCATTGAAGAAGTTGTCAGCCCAGATGGTCAAAATGTTGAAATCAAACGGTACTTCTCACGTGAATTCATTGAAACTGCCTCGATTGTGCGGATCCGACAGTTTCTATGGGGATATGGTGGCATAGAGCTTGAACTGAAATCCGGGAAGATCATTGCTCTTGACCTGGACCGGGCGGATCAGCAAAAACTGATTGAAGGTCTCAGACAAATCAACCCAGAACTGGAAATCCGATAAATCGGACCAATGAGGGGTCAGGACCATATGCGCCAGGATACCACAGTAAATGTACCTCGAAGAGGTCGCCAGAGGGTAGCCTGGGTGGCTTGTCACCCCCGTGCCATGAGAAAAAGCATTTCGGGCACTGCTTCGCGGTCGGCGTCCTCGCCAGCGCCTGACAGCGAGGGCAGGAGTTCAGATAGTGCTTTTCGTCGTTTTCCCGAATAACCCGCTCTTTGAGACCGACTCGATAAACCCTTCGTAGCCTTTTCCCACCAATGCCAACACTTCAGGGTCGTTTGAAAGAAGCGGTGCTCTGAGATTCAGAGTTTCCCACCTATACAGAGAATCTGCTCCCCGTGGTGGTAAATTGTTATTGGACCATCCTCTGAGATTTTAACTGCTATGCCAAAAATACTGGCATTCCATGCGGCCCTTGATCTAGCTCCAGAGAATGGCTTACTTTCGGTGTTTCCTGTGACAGCTTTTAGCTTTTCTGTGGTCGGCTGAGAGACCAAACAGCCCACATCAAGGAGTTTACCGGTTTTTGACAGAATTGTTGCGCCGTCAACTGATGCGGCGGCGGTGATAAGTTGTCGGCTCGACCACTCGTGTATGGATAAGTTCTTGAGACTATCACGAAGTTCACCATTGGCGCGTGTTTCAGTCTCGTGATCGGACACCATTTTGCCGATCTCAGAGTCTTCATCAAGAATGCACAAGAGTGCTCCTTTACGTTCGAACGAAAGATCGATTGCTACTCTCAGAATCTGTGTCACAATGGATTCACCAATCTGCTGTTTGGTAAGAAAGGTATGGGCATGATGGAAACTCAGATAGAACCAGGTCCCTTGGCTCTTCACGAATAGGCTTTCATTGGCAAATAGCCATAGATCGCCAGCAGGGGACACTGTCATGGCCACGCCATCGGAGCCAAGAAACCCCTGAAACCGGACAAGAGATTGGTGAGGTGCATAGGGTACTTTAGGGGATTCTTCTGGTAATCCTGAAAAAGCTAAAAGTCCCACGACGTATCCGCCAGGCTTGCTTGTCTCACACTCTTTGGGATTACCTATCGCAACGAGCGCGACGCGCTGGGAGTCAACGGCTTTGCGGATCCACTTCTGATGGAGTAGAGCATCATCTATTCCTAGTGGATTTGGGAATTTGACGAATAGATTTTCATTTTCAGGCCCAAGTCTATTCATTACGTCAGTTAAGCTTGTTGCGAAGAACACAGTATAACGGACAGATGACCCCTCATATGTTAGACTCATTGAGCTTTCGAGAAGGCGTAACCATTGTGATACATCACGGCTTGAGAATTGATGAACTGAGCGTGATATTGCTCTTGCGGTCCTTGACTCGGAGAGTATCTCCCAAAGCTCATCGCCTTCGGAACAGTTACAACGCACCAGATCCAGATTAAAAACGTCAGCAAGCTTAGTACAGAAATTCACGTCATTCTTGAGATCATCAGGTAACAAGTTGATCTGAGGAAAATTGACGCTTAGTCTTTGAACTACCTGCTTAGTCTCAGGGTTACGCACAAATACCACTATAGAATGCCCATCCAGGATGGCATTCTGATTATCATCAGGATAACTTATCTGCTGGATATCAGCCTTGTCGCTCTTGAGAACTTCTACGGTTGCACCCGTGGAGTGACTAAGCTCTTTACGAAGTGTGTCAGTTGCTTCTTTCATACAGTGATTTTCCATGTAATAGCCTCTCCGATTGGTTGTTTAACTTTTCCAAGATACATCCTTCACCTTTGTTATTGTTATATAATGAGTTACAAGGTTAAGAATGTATCACACCCCTCTCCCAAAAAAGCAACCCCCAGTCAACCCTGAACCCTGAACCCTAAACCCTAATGCCTTATGCTTGAAATTCGCCGAGCCGTTGAAACTGATTTTGATCAAATTTGGGAAATTTTCCATCCGGTCGCCAAGCGTGGCGATACCTATATGTATGCTCCCGACATTTCAAAAGACGATGCCCGTCGAATCTGGATGTCAAAAGATATGGCGACCTATGTGGCCTGTGACGGAGCGGAAATCGTCGGCACCTACATTTTAAGGCCCAACCAGCCGGTGCTTGGCGCCCACGTAGCCAATGCGGGCTATATGGTTAAGCCCAACACCCAAGGCAAGGGAATTGGGCGGGCAATGTGTGAACATTCGCTCCAGGAAGCTCGCCAAGCTGGTTTTCTAGCGATGCAGTTCAATGCCGTTGTGAGCACCAATGAAAACGCGGTCGCGTTGTGGAAAAAAATGGGATTCTCAATTGTCGGTACCGTCCCTAAAGCCTTTCAGCATAAAGAGTTGGGGCTGGTGGACATTTTCATCATGCATCGGTTTTTAGATTGAGGGCAGGTTCAATAGTTTCCTTGGTGGTGAGTTTTGTTTTGCTGAGTCACTGTTTAATGATATAACTAAATAATAAAAATGAGTTTTGTTGTTGCTGATGAGAAAGGTCCGGCTTAACCCAGTCCCAATGTCTTCAGCCCCAAGCCCCAAGCCCTGAGCCCTGGTATTCAAGCCCTGCTATGAAACAAGCCGCCTTGTTCAACTTTGCGCCTATCCCCTCGGTCATCGAAGTCCGGGAAGCTGTTCCACTGCCTGAATACCGGTATGTGAATCAGGCCGCAGCGTTGATTCCATTTCTTCCTGATTTATGTGCCGCGCCAGTGCTGGCGCTTGATACTGAAACCACGGGACTTGACCCGCTGACAGACCGGGTTCGGTTGCTCCAGGTTGCGGCGCCGGGGTTGCCGGTGCTGGTGCTGGATCTGTTTCAACTGGCGGAATTGGAGCCGGTTCGGCAGGTACTGGCGTCAAGCCACGTCAAAGTATTTCAGAATGCCAAATTTGACCTGAAATTCTTGTCCCGCGCTGGCCTGGAGGTTGGCGGGCAGCTTTTTGACACGATGCTGGCCGGACAAATCATCAGTTGTGGGTTATCCAATCAACGTCACTCGCTCGAAGCCCTGGTGGCACATTATTTAAAACAATCACTTTCCAAAACCGAGCAGATCAGTGACTGGTCAGCCCGCGAACTTTCACCCGAACAACTTCGCTATGCGGCGCTTGATGCGGCAGTCCTGTTGCCGCTCCGGGAAGCGTTGATTTCAAAGCTCAAAGCGGCTGACGTCATCAAATGCGCCAAAATTGAATTTGACTGTGTGCGAGCCGTTGCTGAAATGGAACTGGCCGGAATCAGCCTGGATCTGGATCGGTGGGAAGCGCTCCGCACACAAATCTCAACGGTTCGTGACACCCTTGCCGTTCGATTGCGCGAAGCCTTCGGCGGCGGGTTTTTAGGAGAAATCAACCTCGATAGCCCCACCCAGGTTCAGCGGGCGCTTGCCTTGCGTGGCATCCAGGTTTCGGGTACCAGCCGCTGGGAACTCTCACGCTTTAGTGACCACCCGGAAGTCCGGTTGTTTCAGGAATATCGCAAAGCGTCAAAGCTCTGCAGCGCCTTTCTGGACACGCTGCCGAAGTTTATCCATCCGCAAACCGGAAGGCTGCACCCGGTATATGAACAGTGTCTGGTGGTATCGGGACGGTTTAGCTGCCATTCGCCAAACTTGCAACAATTGCCGCACGACCGGGAATTTCGGGCTTGTTTTATCCCGGCGGAAGGTCATTCGTTTGTCATTGCCGACTATTCGCAGATTGAACTCCGGGTTGCGGCGCAGTTGAGCCAGGATGAACGGATGATGGATGCCTACCGCGCGAACCAGGATTTGCATTTGTTGACGGCGAGTTTGATTACCGGCAAACCGATAGGATCGGTGACTAAAGCCGACCGGCAGGCAGCCAAAGCCGTGAATTTCGGGTTGCTTTACGGGCAAGGCGCGCAAGGATTGAAAAGTTACGCCAAACAGAGCTACGGCGTAGATTTGACGCTGACTGATGCCGAACGCTTCCGTGACCGGTTCTTTCTTGCCTATCAGGGCATTGCTGCCTGGCACCGGCAGACAGCACACAACCAGAAGAAAATTCGTGAAACGCGGACATTGATTGGTCGAAGACGGTTGATTGAAAAACCGCTGGAACTCCCGACGCTGCTCAACCTGCCTGTCCAGGGAACGGCAGCCGACATCACCAAGCTGGCGCTGGCCAAAATACTGCCGCAGCTTGCACCGTTCGGATCGCGTATTGTTGGGTGTATCCACGATGAAATTTTGCTTGAAACCCCGACCGACCGTGCCCAGGAAGTCGCCCGGTTACTCTCTGACGCAATGGAAGCCGCCGGAAATGAATCACTTGGCGAAGTTCCAGTTGTCGCCGAAGCCAGCATTGGCCAAAACTGGGCGGAGAAGGGGTGAGAAAACCAGGGCTGAGGAAAGCGGGCTCAGGGCTCAGGGCCATAAGCGCCAGGATAAGGATTTCAGGCCCGGAGGGTCGTCGTGTAATAGCCGTGGTGCGAAGCCCACGGTCACGGCCAGGACGAGACCCAAACCCAACAAGAACATCGTTCAACACCAACGGAAAGGACACAGGGTTTCTTATCCTGGCGCTTATGGGGCTCAGGGCTCAGGGCTGAAGAATTGGTTTTCTTTCATCCCTTCTCCTTCATCCCTCATCCCTTCGATTGCTCCGAGCTTGCGAGTCTTTCTGCCCCAAGCCCTGAGCCCTGGTATTTTCAGCCCCAAGCCCGCTTTCTTCAGCCCCAATCACATCAGGTACAGGGTCCCGAAAACCGAAGAATTGAAACCTGCTTGCCGTGTTTGAATTTTAAAAATGACAGGAATTCATTTTCAGCGTCAGTCGGCGGGTTTTCCAAGCCTTGACCTGGAGTCAGTTTGACCGAACTCTTTAACCGAAACGCAATACCCGATTCTGAGAGTTCAAGCAACAGGTTGTCGACTTCGCATTCCAGATACACTTTGGTTTGATCAGGGGAAATACCAACTGGAACTGCCTGGAAGGGCATCACCCAGGTTCGCTGCACCTTTTTCAACGTCGGGTCAAGCAATGCCACCTCTTCAAAGAAAAAGTCCTGATTGCGTTTGATTGTGTAAGTTTGGCCCTGGTGAAGCAGATGGATTTCCTGTTTCGTAACGTTTGAACAGGAGATGGGAAAGAATTGCTCATCACACAAGCTGGTGGTTGGATCAGGGTCAAACTTCATCTCCAGTTTTATTGGTGCTCCGCTCTTTTGGGTTGCTTGATAGGTGACCAGTTTCTTTGAACTGCCTTTGATTGAGGTCACACTGCTCTTTTTGTTTTGATTCTCAACCATTCGCCAGCCGTCAAATTCGTAGGTAAACCCTTCGGTTTGAATGAGGGTATTGGCATACTCAACCAGATCTGCCGGGTTGAGTTTATTTTTCCCGGTTGCTTTTGCCTGAACCAGATCCATCGTGGATCGTGGCGCAACCTTGAGTTTGGTGATTTGGAGCGTCCCGGAAAACGTTGGTTGGATCCCGAATCCAAAATAGGCCAGCCCCAAAATGATAATCACACCAGTGATAATTCCAAAAGTTTTCGTCTTCATCGAAGTTCCTCTGTAAAGTTAAATGAGTTCATGGGGATTAAATTGCTTATACCAATTTGCACTGAAATCTTTGTATTAAAAAACAGTCAAGTGATTCAACCAAATAAACTTAGTGAACTACTGATTCCTGACTACAAACTGGTATTCGTTAAATTCAAATTGAATTGCATTTGGCTGGAGCCACACCATTCAGGTATTGAGCCGGGTCAATCGCGCGGCCTTTGTAGAAAACTCCAAAGTGCAAGTGAGGCGGCGTATGTTTGGCGTTTCCCGTATCACCAATCGTCGCAATCTGTTGCCCTTGTTTGACTTGTTGTCCGGATTTAACCCATTTCCTGAAATCGGTATTGCTGCAGTGGCAATACACCGTCGAGACATCTCCATGATCAATTGTAATCTGATTCCCACCTTTGCCTTTCGCTCCATGAAAGACAACTTTGCCGTCACGATGGGCATAGATGGGCGACTGGTTCAGCACACCACGGATGTCCAGCCCTCTATGGGGTCGTCCACCCATACGTGGTGCTTTAAACTCACCCCGCCCATTGTTTGATTCTCTCAAGTGACCTGTTTTCCCAGCGGGATGAGGGTTAAATCCTGGAGTTCCCGTAATTGGGTTGATTCCAGCCCCCGTCGCTGGCTGAGAAGCCGAAGTCGTTTCTTGACTGGCCTGGGTTGGGCTGGCTGGTGCAACGGTTGCGTCCTTTCCCGAATACTGGCGGACTTTGTGCGCAGCCAGAGCGGCATCCACCTGGGTTTGAAACTGACGGGCAGCTTCACATAATGAAAAGAATGTCCGTCCTTGTGGGTCAACGCGTCCATCTGGGGCTGGAAATCGCAACACATTTTTTTGATAGGCACGAATCGCGGCCCTGGTGTCATCATTGATCGAGCCGGTGGCAAGAATTGGCCGGGAATAAAAGCTGAAATTTGCGCCAGCCATTGAGAAGAGTTTTTGGGCACTTTGGAGCAAATGTTGAATTTTTTTGACATCGTCAGATTTATTTCCAGTTTGATTGGGTAAAAGCGTGCCAACTGGAAAGCGGATTGCATAACTGATGCTCATGAATACTCCTTCAAAATTAAATTAAATTTGTTGGAGTACCCTCAGGCAATCACAATGCCAGTCGTTAACTCTGGCGAAAAAGAAAGAGGTTTGACCAATCAAGTGAAAGCATTTCCACCTCATCCCGTATTCGATGAGTTTGACACTGGAAAGTCCTGAAAATCATCTGGAAAATTGTGAGCAAAGGAGTGGTTTTGGGCCAAATTGGGGGCAATTGGAGGACACCCTACCTACTCAGGTAGTTGTGCCCTCGGTATTCCTCAGTACTATAGCCGCGTGTCTGATACCTTTTTTCAAACACAACTTATAAAAATTATTTATTGCAACACCCCAAGGAGATTCTATGTCACGATTGCTGATGTGCACGATACTTGCCCTGTTCCTGACCGCCTGTAGCGGAGGAGAAGCCCCAAAAACTGGAACTGAACCTGGCAAGTCCGAAACCAAAACCGAAGCTCCAAAAACGGAAAAGAAAGCCGATGCGGTGCATCCGTGGGCAAAATTTAATGTTGGATCGTCTTCAAAAATGAAAACCTCGGTCACAACCACCGTGGCTGGAAAACCAGTGTCAACTTCGACCACGATGAAACAGACGCTGCTTGAAAAAACAGCGGATAAAGCCATTGTGGAAATTGAAACCAGCGTGATGGGGACTTCGACCAAAACCAAAACCGAAATCCCGCTCACCACAACGGGAAATCCAGCTCTTGGCAATGTTACAAACCCTGCGAACCTGAAAGAAGGTTCGGAAGATGTAACAGTCGGCGGCAAAACGCTCAAGTGCAAATGGGTCGAATTTGAATCGTCCCAAAATGGCGGCACGGTGTCATCCAAAGTCTGGACATCGGAAGATGTCCCTGGAATGGTCGTCAAGTCAGTCACCAAAGTCACGGGCAGCGTCCCCACCGAAACCACGACCGAACTGGTTGAATTTGAAGTGAAGTAATACCGTTTAGGGTTCAGGGTATCGGGTTCAGGGTTCAGGGAAAAACAGTTATTTCAATAACTTAACTTGTGATAAATCGAAAGTGAGTCGCCTGAAAGACCCCCCCAATGATTTCAACCTGCCACTCTGTTGAACATCCATCTGGTACTTGAAAAAATAAGCCCTCTCTCTTTTTGGTAACCCTCCAAATGTCAGGTTGCCGAATGCTGGTTGAAGACCACATTCGGCAACCTTTTTTTGTTGTTCAATGCTCACGTCTTGCTGTTTTCTAAAAAGCAAGGCACACTTGGGCAGTGTGAGACCATTTCCTACCTGGAAAAACCGGTCAATGCCTCAAGACGATTTTTTAGGGTTGCCACCAGAACTATTGGAACGACTGCACTTGGTGCCGGAGCTTCCACTCAACTACCTGAAGCGTACCAGCGAACTCGACGCATTGAAAAAGCTGGTGCTGGCGGGCAAGGATTCGTCCGTTGTGATCGCCGGGAAATCGCAGCCGGTCACTTCGCGGATTGGCCTCTACGGAATGGGAGGCATCGGCAAATCGGTGCTGGCAGCGGCGGTCGTTCGCGAACGCGACCTCCTGGAGCACTTCCCGGACGGGCATCCTCTGGTTGAACTGCGGGCTACAGCCTGAGTTGTCGGAATTTAGGGCAATGGGATAGGATACAGGGCAATCAGCACACTTATTTTCTCAGGAATCAATTGCCATGCCTCAGACAAATTGGAAGGAAATCAGAAATGCATTTTCGCCGTTTGATTCGATACCACCGGGTAAACTAGATAAGTGGTTTGTGACAAGGCCCGATAGCCGGGTTGAATTTTTGGCACGCCAGCTTTCATTGGAAGAACTCCCCGCTCGTCGCATTCTGGTTGGACAACCAGCCAGTGGCAAAAGTTCGGAGTTAACCAAACTGGCCTCTGAACTCAAACGACGCTACGACGCGATGGTGGTACGCTTTGACCTGAGTGATAACCTGGATGTTGAGCGAGCCAATCCGGTCGAAGTCATTTTCTTAATGGGCACGGCTATTTTCAAAGTTGCCATGGCTGAGATGCCTGTTGATTTGCGACCTGACAAAAGTTTGCTGGAAAAACTCAAAAAAGGGTTGGAAACCGTTGTCCATACCGAAAAAGAAAATAAGCAGTTTACGATTGACCTGGAAAAAATACTTTCGGGATTGATTGTGTTTGGTGGGTATGCACTGGCAGGGCCACCCGGCGGAGCTGCCACACTGGCTGCCAGCCCGTTCATTGAAAAACTCAACCCATTTCGGTTTGCATCTGGAACAAGCGTGGAACTGGTCAGGCAATTGAAAGTGGAGCCGAAAATCGAAGAGTTGCTTGGGTCGCTCAATGCCATTATTGACGATGTGCATTCGAAAACCGGTCGCCGCTTGATTTTGCTGGTGGATGGATTGGACAAGCTTCGTGATACGGATGTCATCAGCCTCAATTTCCTGGAAAAGAAATTTTTAAATGGGCCGAAATGTAATGTGGTTTATACGGGACCGCTTGATTTGTACTATTCAACCAAATTTGGCGGAGTTCGCTCCCTGTTTGAGATGGTTCCCTTCACCCACGTCAAACTTTATGATCCTGTCGCCCAAAATACTTCAACTCAGGGGTATGACTTTATGCGCGACGTTGCCCGTCGCCGGATGATATCTCTCAATTTGACCCCCGATGATGTGATCAAATCTGATGCGCTTGATTTGCTTATTCAAGGAAGCGGCGGGGTCATGCGTGATTTTATTCGACTGGTAAAGGCAGCGGCTCTGTATGCAGATATCAGCAATAAAAATCAAATTGAAGTTCCGGAAGCAACTGATGCGTTGAATGAACTTCGCCGGCAACTGAAAGCGCAACTCACACCGGAATTTGACACTGTTCTGGAACAAGTGAAAATCAGTAGGAAGCGAATTGATGGTGAACAATGTGATTTGTTGCTGCGAAACGATATTGTTTTGAGTTATTTCAACAAAGATGTCTGGTTTGACAAACATGCGGCGTTGACTGACCAACCCTGGTAACAACTGGCGAGCTACGATGACTCCTGATGTACCCGTGCGGGCACCTGAAACTCAACTCAAGATGATGGCGCTCCAGTTGCGCACAGATAGTCCCAGTCTGCTTTTTGTAACAACGCCTGATTCCCAGGCTGAAACGAGTCTTGTCAATGAGCTTCGCACCTGGCTTGGCCAGGGAGTCACGATTGTAGAAGCGACTCTGAGTCCTGAACCCATCGAGCACCTGAGTATTTCCCGATATCTGACAGCTCTCCCAAAATCATCAGGCCAGGCGGTGTTATTTGTTTTTGGATTGGATGATCTTTCGGAACCTTCCCGAACCATTGCCATCAACGCGATGAATAAAGGCCGTGACCAGTTACGGTGGAGTGACTATTCGGTCGTGGTTTGGGTCCGTCCTGGCACTCCGCCTGAAATCGGAAACCGTGCCCCAGATTTCTACTCCTGGCGAAGTGACGTCTTTGATTTCGAGGTTCCAAAAGATGATGCCGAACGACAAAAATATCTGTCCCGGCTTCGGTTGTTTGCGCCGACTTCATTGGATGAACTACGGCAGCACTATTGTGAATATGTCGTACAAACGTACCGTTGGCTTGATTTCCGAGGGCTATTGCAAGTGCGCAATGTGGTTCGGCTACCGCTTGAGGACGTGTTTGTTCCACCAAAATTGATTGTGCCTGATATGTGGAGAAAAGACGATCAGCTTTTCAAAGGTCAAGATTTTCTTAAAACACATTCTGAAGAATCCCCCAATCCTCCAGTTCCAGTTGAGAATGCTGTCAGCCTTAAAGATGCGCTACGCTCACAGTTACGATTTGTGGTGTTAGGTGACCCTGGCGCAGGGAAATCCACACTGTTGCGGTTTCTGGCTCTGGTTTTTGCCCAGGGAAAAGAACAGGTTCAAAAAGTGTTTGGACTTGATGAGGCAAGATTGCCAATTTTGGTTCCGTTGTCCGTATTTGCTGAAAAACGCAAAACCCAACCTGAATATCAACTGGTTGATTTCTTCTCGCAGTATTTCAAAGAGCAAACATTGCCGGATTTTTCAGCCTTGTTTCAGGATGCTTTGCAAAGTGGTCAGGTGATTGTCTTGCTGGATGGGCTGGATAAAATGTCGGCACCATCTGAAAGGGCCGATTGTGTGCAGGCCATTACCGAATTTTCCAGGATTTATCCAACTGCACAAATCATTGTAACTAACCGGGTTGCAGGATATGTTTTTGATATGTCGTCTGCCTCATTTGAGACTTTTACTTTGGCTCCATTTGATCGGGATGATCTGAAACGTTTTACGGTCGCTTGGTCACAAGCACTTGAAGTCATTGGGGGAATTGAGCATGTGTTAGGACCTGGAGCAGCCATTGGGGGAATTATTGGGCATATGTCAGCAGATGCTGCAACTCAGCGGAGGGTGGAGTTACGTGCGAAAAATCTCTTTTCAGCCATAACCGAACATCCTGGAGTCAAGCAACTGGCTACCAATCCGCTTCTGTTGACGCTCCTCGCATTGATATATCATCAGGGCACCCGGCTCCTGAACAATCAGATTGAACTTTATCGCCTTTGTATTGAAGTTCTAACTGAGACATGGAATTTGGCTCGAAGTTTAACCGGGAGCCCAATTGATCTCTACCTTGGCGAACGACGACTGACTGAACAGTTTGTCGTGCGAATGCTGGCACCGGTCGCCTATTGGATGCACCAGCATAAG
The DNA here is from genome assembly GCA_016208495.1 of Acidobacteriota bacterium. Taxonomy (NCBI): domain Bacteria; kingdom Pseudomonadati; phylum Acidobacteriota; species Acidobacteriota bacterium. Next base: position 15,249 of record JACQXX010000074.1, read on the forward strand.
CCCGGCGGGGTGATTGACCGCCAGGAATTAGAAACATTGATTGCTCGAAACTTTGAAGAAGAAGGGAAATCGAAGGGAGAATCCCTGGTTCTTGCCCGTGATATTGTGAGGGTGGTCCAGGAACAACCCGGTTTGCTTCTTGAACGTGCGCCAGATCAGTTTAGCTTTAACCATCTTTCTTTTCAGGAATTTTTTGCTGCTCTTGCAATAAGTAGAAAAACAGAGACCGAGATTTTTAATTTTGTTTGCCAATTTGTACAAAACCCTCGGTACTTTGAAGTATTGAAATTTCTTGTTAGCATTCTTCCTTTTCCTGAGCAAGAGGTAATTCTAAAATATATTGAAGAAAACAACCTTTATTTGCTAAATCAGTGCCTTAGAGCGGGCGGCGATGAAATTAGTAACGTTTCTGGAGGAGTGGAGCCAATTGATGAGTTTCGTGACCTCCATCGTTTTCGTGAAAGTTATTTGAGAATTATTAATACTCATTTCAGGTCAGTCAAAGGCATTTTTAAACCTTGGAATGTATTAGGAGATGCATATGCGGAAGTACAAGGTGTCCAAATCTCAGAATTTGAAGCTGTGCTTTATGGAGCAATAGTTGGTAAAACACCAATAGCATCAATGTATTATAGCTGGGTTCCAGTAGAGCAATCCCTGAAACCTACACAATTTGTTATCCACAAAACCCCCAAAGAATTAAATGAAATGCGAGAAATAGGTCAGTTGTTTTACTTCGAGATGTGTAATGTAGAATGTTCTTCTCCGCTTTGGCCACACAAAAAAGCCTTGAATGACATTAAGAAAAATTTATCTGAAGGGTTAGCTTCACGGGATTTTTATATGGCTGAGGATCATCACCTTGCAACAGAATATCTATATCACTATTTTGGTAGCATTAAGGAAACAGTTGAAAATTTATTAAAGATCCTTGACTCATACAAAAGAGATAATGAATTTTTTTTCCCAGAAGGTGATGTTGATGAATCTTCCGCAAAAGCTTATTTTTTCCTTTTGCGATTTCAACAGGAGGGACTACATCCTCTTGAGTTTCTGTTACCTCAACGTGATCGAGATTTGGCTGATCTTGCTCCTGGTGAGCCTCGAAATTCTTGGAATTTATGGACTGACAAGCAAGTGTGCTTGAGGGTGAAGCATCTTTATGACGCTTATCAAAAATCATACCGATGGATGGTTGAACATGCCTTCCCAACACTCAAAGACCACCTTGCTTTTTACCGGCTTGGGCCAGTTCAGTTCAATATCCAGGTTTGTATCAAAAGAAAGGCGCTTGAGCACTTCAAGGGCTTACTTTCAGGTGGTAGCGTTAGTATCGAGTGGAAACCCGTTGCAACCATGGCAGAAGCCTCTACAAGCGTGGAACTGATTCAAGAAGAACAGCTTGAAAAAGAAAGCGACATAAGGACTACCTTTTCAAGGTTAAGAACTCAACTTCAGGCACAAGGGCGAAATCCAGATTGGATAAGCAAAGGTTTTTGGGGGAGACACTTCGCAATCATAGACACTGTTCTTGAAGATAATCTCTTGCATAAAATGGTCTATGAACAATTGAAAAATGACCTTTCTAAAATCTTGGGGGATTTTTAAAGTAGGGTTAACAATGAGCTGAACCCGCTTCCTGAAATTGGAAGAGCATTAGCCTCCGTTTCCCATTGAAAAACCTGAGTTTATTGCAAAATTCATAAATCCGAATTCCAGGTTTGGTTTTCCGCCCGGATGGGCGATGGAGAGTAGCCGGTGTGGCAGCCTGCTTTGAGGCGCACCCACCGGAAACCGTGTTCCACCCCAGGTTCGCGCCCGGATGGGCGCTGGAGAACACACCATGTCATCAACCCATTTTAGTTTGCATTACCACATTGTATTCAGCACCAAACACCGCCAGCCGGTCATTGCCCAGGATTGGCGGCCTCGACTTCATGCATTCATCGGTGGCGCAGTACGAACTTTGGGTGGCATTCCGGAAATGGTTGGAGGAACTGCTGACCACTTTCATCTTCGGTCAGCCCGACCACCATAGACAAGGTAAAAAGCTACATTGCCAACCAGGAAGACCACCACCGAAAACGGACATTCCGCGAAGAGTATCTGGATTTGCTGAGAATGAGTGGTATTGAGTTTGACGAAACCTTCATTGAATAATCTGGTTCCAGCGCCCTACCGGGCGCAAATCGCAGACGGCCTGATTGTTCCGGTGGGTGCGCCTCAAAGCAGGCTTCCACACCGGCTACTCTCCGGCGCCCTCCGGGCGGAAGCCAGGTATAGCATTTCAGAAAATGATTTCAGTTCAGAGTAACGCCTTCAGGCGTGAGACGTAATGCGTGGGACAAAAGAAAAACGATCTCGTCTAAAGACGATACTCTGAACCTTTTTCTGAAAATCTATAGCTTCCGGTTTTCGCCGAAATACCAAATCTTTACAAAGAAGTTGCTTCTTCAACTTCTCGTGGGAGCATCATGGCTGACCAGAATGCCTGATACTTGCCCTGGTTTTCGATCAATTCAGTGTGCGTGCCTTGTTCGACGATTCGGCCCTGGTCGAGCACCACGATGGAGTCGGCGTTCATGACCGTCGTTAGCCGGTGGGTAATCAAAAAGATCGTTTTCCCAGGGCAATGCGTGCGGATGTTCTCCATGACTTTGCGTTCGGTCTGGCTGTCGAGGTTGCTGGTCGCTTCGTCCAGGATCAACAACGCCGGGTCGCGCAGCAGCGCCCGGGCAATCGCAATCCGCTGGCGTTGACCACTTGAAAGCGCAACGCCCCGGTCTCCGATCTCATAGGTGTACTGTTTGGGCAAACTCATGATGAAATCGTGCACTTCGGCCAGTTTGGCGGCGGTTTGCACGTCTTCAAGCGAAGCCCCAGGCCGTCCAAGCGTGATGTTGTCAAAAATTGTGCCGCTCGTCAGGCTTGGATCCTGAAACACAACACCGATTTGGCGCCGGATGGCCGTTCGTTCCAGTTCGCGAAGATCAAACCCATCAACCAGAATTCGCCCTTCCGAAACGTCATACAGCCGGGTCAGCAGATTTGCCAGCGAGGTTTTCCCGGAACCGGTGGCACCTAGCACCGCAGTGGTTTTCCCAGCCGGAATCGAGAGCGTGAGGTTGGTCACCACGGGCGTGCCTTCGCGATACCAGAACGAGACGTTGTCAAAGTGAATGTCCCCGCTGAGGTGGATTCCCTGGAACGTTTGCCCGGTGTGCGCATCTTCGGGCGTGGCTTCATAGGCATCGTTGAGGCGTTCGATTCCGATGAGCGCTTCCTGAATCGCCGTAATCGAAGGCGCCAGCCGATCAACCGGCGACAGGAACATCCCCAGGAGCGACGAAAAAAACATCATTTGACCCACCGTCAACTCTGATGTCATCACCAGACGGGCGCCTACCCACAGCAGCACAATCGAGACAAAACCGGTCAGCAGGGAAGACGCCGTGGCAATCGTTGCCGCCAGCAGGCCACGGCGAAACTGTGCGGCTTCAAGCAATTGATATTGCTGGAGTATTCGTTCGTAAGCCAGCGGTTCAGCCGTAAACACTTTCAGGATGCGGATGCTTTCCAGGGCTTCGATAAACCGGTTTGACACCGTTCCAAAGTAATGCCGGACCGCCCATTGCTGGCGGACAAACGGAGCATGCAGCGCCCAGGTCACACCGGCCAGAATCGGGACAAAACACAGCGTCAGCAGTGTCAACTTGAGGTTAAACCAGGCCATCAATGCCGCCATTACCAGCAGCAAGGCCAGATCAATACAGACCGAAAGCACTCCGTTGGTGATCGCCGACTGCACCGAGGTCACATCTGTGGTTCGCGAATAGATATCGCCGGTCTGGCGCTGGTCAAAGAACTTGATCGGCAATCGGAGCACCCGGTTGACGTAGCCCGGCCCCAGCAACAGCCCGTACTGCATTCCAAGGTAGGCCAGCAGGTACTGCCGTAGCCAGCCAACCAGTGACCGGATGCCAAGCAGCGCCAGGACGCCAAGCACCAGCAACCACAACAAATCCCGGCTGGCGGATGGAATCACCCGGTCAATCACCATCTGGACAAAAAACGATTGCGCCAGACCCAGGACCGTGACCACTCCGGCACAGGCAACGGATTGCAGCAGGAGCTTTCGTTCACGGAAGGCAAGGAGAAATAGCTTGTGAAGCGGGGATTTCTCGTCTTGATTGGGTCTGAAGTCAGCGCCCGGAGTGAGCAGCAAAATCGCATTGCTCCAGCGGCGGGAAAATTCATCGCGTGAAAGCGTCACAATTCCGCCTGCCGGGTCGGCAACCACAACTGACTGGGAATCAACCTGATGCAGCACGACGAAATGGCCGGCAGGTGTGTCGTGGAAATGGACAATCGCCGGCAAGGGAATCTGGCCCAGGACTCCGGGCCTGGCTTTGCCGGCTGAAGCGCGAAATCCCAGCTTTTCGGCGCCTTCGCGCAGGCTGGTCAGGCTGGTACCCTGAGTGCCGGTTTCAAGGACATCCAAAACCCGCTGCAGGCTCATTCGGAGTCCGTGATGGCGTGCGACCGTCGCCAGGGCTGCCGGTCCGCAATCATTTGAATTCTGTCCACGAACGCAGGCAAATCGTTGGCGCATATGGAATGAGGGTTCAGGGTTCAGGGTTTGGGGAAATATCAGATTCAATACAAATTCATTGTGGACGGGATGGTTTTCACCCGGCTGGGGGAACGCTGAACTCTTTTCGAAATTTACGCCGAGAGCGCCACCGGATCGGTATACAGCGCCGTTCCCTGGATCAACATTTCAGCCAGGTTCTCACAGATCGGCAGTTGGGTCAGTTCTTCGATCCAGCCCCACTGACCATTGGGATTAATTTCAAGAAATACATAGCGGTTATCGGGAGTGATAATCATATCAATACAACCGAAAACCAGCCCGAGTTCACGCACCAGTTGCTGGCATTTGATTTTGATCGCTTCCGGGAGTCGGTGCCTGAGATAGGGTGTGTTGGCAATATCGTAGCGCCGCCAGTCATCTTTGGAGCGCTGGCTTTGTTGCGAGTGAATTTCGGCGGCAAAGATTTTTCGTCCGACGACTGTAATCCGCAATTCCACCTTTTTGGGGATATATTCCTGAAATAAACAAGGCGCATGGGCGACCGCTTTGAGGCGTTCCAGGTCTTTTTCCTGAACTCGATTGGTATAAATGCCTTGATTGCGAATCCCGGCTTGCGGATTTCCCCGCCGCAGGTACTGAGAAACCGATTTATAGATCATGTTTTTGCCGGTCTGGCAGTAAAACTTCTGGACTTCATCCGGATCATTGGTAATCAGAGTGGGTGGAATTTCGAAGCCAACCGCCTGGGCAAGTTCCAACTGGTAGGGTTTATATTCGGCCAGACGGACATTTGCATGTGGATTGACCCAAAACCGATCCTGGAGGGTTTGTAAGATACCGTGGAAAATAAGGTCGGTTTCGCGTTTGGCAAATTCCCGATCTTCGGGGGCCATGGCGTCGGTCACCAGCGGTGGCTCCATCGAGCGATACCAGACTGCATAAACATCATTGAAATCAATGCGTTCCCCGTCAATTTCAAGCTCATTTCGGGAGATACCATTTCGTTTGTAAAACCGATGAATCGCTTTTTGGGGAAAATCCTGTGAATTATACCGAACATAACGGACGTTTCTTTGATGAAGATGTTGAATCAGGTCATCGGCGGTTGTGTCATCGGGGCGAGTAAGAATGAGGATCATGACGATTGGGAGAGTTTCTGAGGAAGTGATTGACTGGCCTGAATGAACTAGCCTCACCCGGCCAGTCAATCACCTGTTTTAAAGAAAGAAAGACATGCTTTCAATTTTTTATAAATCACTGGCTGGGTTGAAAAAGCGTTTCCAGCCACCCTTTGCCCTGATGAAACCAGCAAAAACCTCAACCTTCTGATTGGAGGCTCGTGGGTGGTTCACCAGCCACAGGGAAATTGATCATTAGCTTGTGAAGTCAATAAACAAACCATCGGAATCAAAGGTTGGTCGCTTGCGGGTCAATTCAGAGGTCATTCCCCAGGCTTCGTCAGCCTGCATTTCTTCTAAAAATTCGATTCCAAATGGTTTTACTGTTTCCTGAGACATTATTCTTCTCCAAATGACGGTTGGTAGTGAAAAAAGGTGGGAGTATTTCTGAGCCATCCCAATCGGAAGCCGTTTTCGAATCGTCACCGTCTCTGCGATGAAAGTGGCTTGCCGATTTGATTTTGGGAAAAAGGATAGGCGGTGTGTTTACTGATCTTCGTCTGGAAATACCTCAAGAAAAGCTCAAGTTTTTCTCAAGATTTCATGAGCGAAAGTATAGTGATCAATAGCCAATAGTTAGTGGTTAGTAGATTACTAAAATCAATTTTTTGAATGAGCTAGTGTTATTTCCATATGAGAAAATTTGATCAATTTGAGGTGAAAGACAGCCTGAAGGAAAAGCCGCTGGATTGGAACATTTGATCTGGGAGAGGTGTCAAAATCGAGGGATCGAATTTTGGCTGACCAGCCGTGAGGAACTTCAGTATGCAAAAGAGCCAGTTCGTACCGTGGGTTCATCTGACAAACTTTTTCCTGATGGTGAGCACGCTGGGGAGTTTTCTGCTGCTGAGTTATATTGCCATTCAGCCGATTCACTGCGGAGGCCCACCGATTGAGTATCGTGTCGCCGCATTTGTATCGCGCAAAGACAAACGCTGTTCTTTTAAGGTCAACCTGGAAGGGAAGTTCGTTCAATTGAATGATGGGCCGGCTGTTTGCCTTGAATCCCTGATTGCCCACATCAGACCGGCGTTGATCACCCACCCAAAACCCGAGCGAAACGTAGTGATTGTGACCAGTCGCGAAACCGCCTATCAGCAAGTGATTGATCTGGTTGACCAGTTGAAAAAGGCGGGGGCGACAACCATTGATTTGGCACTGGCGGAAAATCAGGTAGAGTCCAGGCGACAGGTAAAATCTTGTTGGTGATGATATTTCGCGAAGAGCAAAAGCGATAAAGGATAAGTACCTTGTCATAAATTTCCTGAGATATTGGATTTGGTAAGTGTTTGATTCTTTTCGTCTATTTCGTGTATTTCGTGGTTCAAAATGTCTTGGAATTTTCAGTAAGGCACGTAAGAGTTCAATGTATTTGGTACCCTGTCATTTTGCTCCATTGTGGATAGCCACATTTTCGCTATGATGCAATTCACTGAGTCTTCTGCGTTTGGCAACCCCGCTGGATCAACGCTGAAATTGGATAGAAGGAAAGAGCAATACGTTCGTGATACAAAAACAAACCTCCGTTCGTCTGGTCCAGGTAATTTTTTTCTTTACCTGTTTTCAACTCAATGTGTTTCTGGCTGCCGGACAAACTCCGGGAGCCTCTCAGGCTCAATCTTCGGAAACACTTGAAAAAGCCAGAAAATTTCGTCAAAACAATAATTTAGCTGATCTCCACGCCTCACTGGCGTGTTATGAAACGGCGATTGCTGACGCCCGCCAGAGCCACAATTCGACTAATTTGGGGCGATTGTATTTTGAAGCCGGTCAAGTCTATTTCCAGTGTGGCAAGGTTGATTCAGCGCTTGAACGGCTGGGACTGGCGCTTGAGCAATATCAGGCTGTGAATGACAAAACCACTCAGGCCAGGATTTTAAATTATCTTGGGTCAATTCACATCTTTCGCGGGGAATTTCAACCTGGGATCGAGAACTTCAATCAAGGGTTGAAGTTGTGTCGCGAACTCAATGAAACGGTTGGGATTGCCTATGTTCTGGTCAACCTTGCAACTGCTCACCAGGGAGTGGGGAATTATCAGGTTGCGATTGATTGCCTGGCCGAGGCACTGATGATCAGAAAACAAGTGGGTGATCTGCGCGGTCAGGCGATTGTGCTGTATAGCCTTGGGACACTTCGTTTAGAACAGGATGAAACTGCCATCGCGATTGAATATTTTTCCCAGGCGCTTGACCTGCATCGGGCAGACCTCAAGGACCCAGGCGGGAAAGCCATTGTTTTAACTGGGCTCAGCACGGCGTTTTGGAAAGCTGAGCGATACGAAGCGTCTTTAAAATATGCTGAAGAGGCCCTGGCCATCTTTCAACAAATCGGCGACCAAAAAGGGAAGATCCAGTTACTGATTACGATGGGGAGTGTGGCCCTCAAGTATGGCGAATACCAGAAAGCCTTTAACCTGGCAAATCAGGCACTTGAACTGGCCGAACAGACCAGTGATGTTCAGTCACTGATGTATTTATATCAGCTCCTGGGAAACTATTATGTCAGTGTGGCCGACCTTGAAAAATCAATTCAGTATTACCAGGATTCATTGCGGTATGCTCAAAAGTTAAACAATGTTGTTCAGCAAGGCATTTTGATGAGTTCAATCGGCTCGGTCTATTTTCGCCAACAACAGTACCCGGCGGCTCAACGTGCTCACCAGCAAGCGGTTGAGCTGCTTCGAAAAACTGGCAACCGGTTGAATTTGGGGCAGACGCTTCAAAATTTGGGCGCCGCCCTGCATCAGCAAGGCCGCCTGGATGAGGCACTGGTTGCCCTGGACGAGGCCAGGTCGCTTTTACAGGCGATTGAGTATAATTCAGGGCTGTCTGGGGTGTATGTAGAAATTGGGCAGGTCAAGCTTGCGGCTCACAAATCAGATGAAGCCTATGCTGCATTTCAAGCTGCCCTCCACATTGCGCGCAAGGCAAACGACAATTATTTAGAGGCCCATGTTTGTTTTTGTTTAGCCAAACTCGAACGATCACGGCAAAATTTTGATGAAGCGGTCCACCTGATTGAAGAAGCGATTGCGAAAGCCGAATATGCACGGGGAAATATCAACGACCCATTTCAGCGAGCCACATTCTTTTCTCAGGTTCAGGAGTTCTTTGACGTATACCTCCTGATTTTGATAGACCAGTATCACCAGCACCCGAGTCCAGCCGTGCTTGTGAAAGCATTTCAGGTTCACGAACAAGGGCATTCGCGAAGTTTGCTGGATAGTCTGTCAAATCAAAAAGGTTCCGACCGGTTGGCAGATTCATCACTTCTTGGTCAGGATATCAACCTGCGAAATCAGATTGCGTTCAAATGCGCCCGGTTGACCGAACTTTTGAACCAAACACACACGGCTGACCAGGAACGTCAACTGAAATCTGAACTTGAGGAACTCCTCACCCGACACCAACAATTGAAAGAAGACCTCCGACAGTCACGCGATGTAAAAACGGCAGCTATCGCCCCAGTGCCTCTGGACTTAAAAGACCTCCAGGCACGGCTCGATTCTGAAACTGTTCTGGTCAAATATGCGATGACCAGGGAAAAAACATTTGTTTGGGTTGTAGACCGTGAGTCGTTCCGGATGGTTGAACTGGCTGACCGGGCCACACTGACGCCGTTGATTGAACGGGTCCATCTGGCTTACTCGCAGAGTGACCAAAGCCGCAATTTGACAAAGCTGAACCAAAAAAGCGTGCTTGAAAGCCAGTCGCCAGTCTGGAATCTCAGTCGCCAGCTTCTTGACCCGATCCGACCGTTCCTTCGTCAAAAACTGTTGATCATCCCGGCAGATTCCATGTTTTCCATTCCATTTGGAATCCTGCCTGTTTCGGATGCAACGAACCCAAACCAGACACACTATTTCATTGAACTTCAGGAAATCAGCATTCTTCCCTCGACCTCACTGATGAAATATTTTAAGCCAACTCCCTTGAATGCTGATTCCATTGAACACATTGCCGTGTTTGCCGATCCAGTGTTTAGTTTGAACGATACCCGAATGAAGGCCATTTCACGCAACATCAACCAGAAACATGGATCCAGCCAGCGGACGCTGATTCTTGGACGTGATGACTCGACGAAACCCATTCAAACTACAGAGCCTCTGACTATCAATCGGTTACCCTGGACAGAGAAAGAAGCACAACGGATTCAACGATTTGCTCGCAATAGGAAAGTACTGGTTAAATCTGGAGCAGACGCCACTTTGTCGGCGTTGCAGGCACTCGATCTGGAGGAACTGCAAATTCTCCATTTTGCCACTCACGGGCTGGTTGACCAAAATCACCCTGATTTGTCAGCCCTGATTTTGTCGCTGGTGGATAAAGATGGGAATTCGATGGATGGGTTTCTGCGCGGGGCCGATATTGTAAATCTGCGGCTCAAAACAGAACTGGTTGTGTTATCGGCCTGCCACACTGGCACCGGAAAAGAGATTCCTGGCGAAGGAATTCTCAGCCTGACCCGAAATTTTCTGATGGCCGGGTCACAGCGGGTGGTTTATACCTTGTGGGCGGTCAATGATCAGGCAACGACCCACCTGATGGAGCGATTTTATTTTCATCTATTAAAAGAGAAGCGTACTCCGGCAGATGCGCTGAGAAAAGCCCAACTTGATATGCTCCGCACCGAGCGCTGGAAAGACCCATACTACTGGGCTGCCTTTCAGATCCAGGGGGCGATGAACTGATTGTAACGCGAAAGATTTGGAGTGCGGTGGCTTGACATAAGGTTGGAGCGAGATTCTCTGGCAGACGGGTGTCAGATAACCCGCAATGACTGGAATGGTTGAGATAAACACAGGTCGGTACCCGGCCACCTGGATATTGAGTGAATACAATCCCGGCTGAAGGTCCACAAACTGAAATTTACCCTCCACATCAGTCCTGGCTTTGATCCCTTCTTTCCACGAATCCATTCGAAGTTCAACTGATTCTTCGGCCAGGGCGGCTCCAGTTTTATTGGTGAGGATTCCGACTATCAATCCAGCTTTCCGTGGTTGATGGTCACTCAGCCGACGATTTAACTTTGAGTGAAGTTTGACACTGGGAAGGATCGGCTCTTCATATTTCAAAGCGATGAAATCATCAGCCGTTCCAGGCCGCCGATCTGGTCCACTCGACGAAAACGAAACCACAGCTTTCCGAATGGACATTGTCCCGGTTGGAATCAACGGCCAGTGAAACGACGCAAGATATTCGGAATGTCCAGGTTGAGCGTGGGGAATCTGGAACACTCGATCTGGTTTGACTTCAAATTTTGGTGAAAAGGGGCGTCCCAGGGATCAGTCAGATTTTTCGGCCTGCGAGGTAGTTGAAGCGCCTGATTCCATTCAGCACGGTTTCTTGGAAAGTGCTTATGCTGATGGCGATACGCCCAGCCGATATCATCTACTGGATCAGCCAGTTGGTCGAGTTGCTCAACTGACTCGGCCCAAACTATGAAATCATCGCTCGTAAGATCGCCTGGCGATTCAAACCGACCATTTGGCCCGGCGCTTTTGACGATTTTGGAGTTGATCGGATGTGACTCGAATTTCATAGTTGCCCAGAGGGTCCGCCACCGGAATTTCCCAATCAAACGCAATAATTCCATTTGCCGAAGCCGTGAGTGAGTGTTCCACAACCTGTTCCTGCTTTGGGTTTGTAATAACCAGTGTCACTTTTTCATTGGGCAACGCATGATTGGTGAGATCAAAAAGCTGAGCCCGGATGTGCATTGTCTGGCCAAGCTGATACAGTGGTTTATCAGTGTGCAGCAAAAATTGGGCTGGGGTCTCGACCGAGATATGTAAGGTCGTTTCGGTTTGATACAATCCATCGTCAGCTTCCAGGTCCAGTTGGGAGTCATAGTCAATTGACTTTTCAAATCGAAAGGTCAGCATTGCCAGACCATTTTGATCAGAAATAGCTTCCTGCCGGAGTTGACGATCAATCGAGTTGTCAGGTGTTTCTTCCTGATATTGAATTGTTCCTGAAATTCGTACTCCGACGATGGGTGACAAAGTCGTTGGATTGAGAACTTTAACGGGTAAATGAAAGTCAGTGCCGGTGCAGGCTGTATCCGGGCTTATGAACGAGATGACAAACGGCTCCGGATCAGGTCGGGCAAGTTCAATCAAACCACTTTGGAACTGATTGCTGTTTGGAAGATGAACCCGATAGGAAATTTCCTGCAAGAACGGTTTTTTCCATGTGAACCCCTGGGCCGGCAACTGGTCCTGGTCAAATTCATAGGAGAGTTTCTGCAGTCCCGGTTTGAGTTCAACGAGTTGTGTGGAGGCCGGCTGGGAGTGATTATTTTCATCGTCGAGTTCATAAAAAACCTCGATGGTCAGCGGTTCAGCCGAATGATTTACCGCTATCACAGAAAATTTCGAGAGATTTTGTTCCCGGTAAAATCTGGCGGAATAGTTTTGGATTTCAAAGAGTGGTTTAGGTGATTGGGCCAATGCTGGCACACCCATCCCAAGACAGACCACGACCAGCAGGTTTGCGAGAAACTTCGGCATATCAGTTCCCCTGAAATTAAGTGATCGTTGCGGATAAAAACCGTTTGGGACACGCTCTCAGATTTGAACTGATCAACCCACGAGCGCAAGGCTAGAACCAGTTTAGGCTTGAACGGGAACTGATGGCAATGGCGGAGAAAGACAAATACCCTGCTCGACGGCTACGGCAATTTAAAAAACTGTCGGGCTGGAACCTCAAAACCAGGAAACAATGGAGATTTCAAGGTATCCTCGTCTTTCAAATGTGAAACAAGATGCAGGCTCTTTCTTTTGAGCCGGTAAACTTCAATGGATTGGGTCTCAGGGTCAAAAATCCAGTACTCAGGAACATGGTATTTGGCATACAACTGACGCTTAATTTCACGATCACGCAGTGCATTGTCAGCTCCAGGAGAGATGATTTCAATGACCAGATTAGGACTTCCCGTGATCTTTTCACCCGTTGCGATTTCTTTTCGTCGGTCGTGTGTCAGATAAACCAGGCCAGGAATAACACCACTGAAGTTACTCAACAACACTCCTGGCCCAGGAACTAAAATCCCTGATGGAGTGTCTTCCAAAAACTTTTCAATGATCACAATAATCCGAGAGACAATTTGCTGGTGCTTGAGTCCAGGAGCACGAGACACAGTTAATTCTCCATCAATGAGTTCATAGATGTTACCGTCATCGGGCATGAGGTCGAGAACTTCGACCGTCAGCAGCGGTTCGAATCGTGCGACCATACCAGCCTCTCAATAAAAAAGATAAACAATGGTCAAGGATAATCAGTGGAAAGTCAAACTGCATTGATGGCAAGGTGACAGGGTGACAAAGTGACAAAATGACAAGATGACAAGGTGACAAGGTGACAAGGTGACAAGGTGGCAAGGTGACAGGGCATAAGCGCCAGGATAAGGGTTTTAGGCCCGGAGGGTCGTCGTTTAATAGCCGTGGTGCGAAGCCCACGGTCACGGCCAGGACGAGACCCAAACCCAACAAGAACGTCATTCAATACCAACGGAAAGGGCACGGGCTTTCTTATCCTGGCGCTTAAGTACCTTACCGAAAATTTCCAGACATTTTAACCACGAAACACACGAACTACACGAAAAGAATCAAACACTTACCAAACCCAATATCTCAGGAAACTTATGACAAGGTACTTATGACCCTAAATCCTGACCAGATGACCAACTGACAAGGTGACAAGGTGATTTCTTTCATCCCTCATCCCTCATCCCTCACCCCTTCCGAAAACCCTGAACCCTGAACCCTGGATTTCCGTCACTTCACCCCGATATAGGGCAAATCCATATCTTTGGCCAATTTATTGATGGCGGCCAGGTCGGTTTCAACCAGTGATTTCATTTCACCCCGGTACTGGGCGAGTTCGGCTGAAAGACCCGCGTAGACTTCACGCATCCCTTGAGTCGGTACGCCGTCGCTGTCTTTGACCCATTCAAGCAACGGACTCAACTGAGAATACAATTTTGCTCCGCCTTTTTGTGCCAGAATGTCATAGGTGACCTGGGCTTTCGGGTTATGGAGTTTGGCTTCGAGGGCGTCGAGTTTTTCAGTCAATGCTTTGGCCGCCTTGACCAGTTCGGCGGCTTTTTCATTGTCTTTCAAAAGCTGAGTTCGAGCCGCGAGTTGTTGTTTGAGAGAGCGCAGTTGCTCGACGGTTTCGGTTAGCGTTGAAATATCATCTCGAATTTTAAGGGCAAACTGAAGCTGTTCAACGAGTTGAGCCTGAGTGAGTTGAACGCGTGGATCGGGCTTGATCACCAGTGGCGTCGTTATGGCCTTTCCATCAACCAGAAGGCGGAGCGTGTAGGTGCCAGGCACGGCAGTTGGACCAACTTTCGGCGTTCCCGCGTCAACTTTAGCACCTTTGATCAATTTGGCACCGGTGTGGGCTAAATCCCATTCTACACTTTGCAAGCCCGGTTCAGTTGAAAGCACATCTTTGGGCTCGTCTTCATCGCCTTCAGAATATTCAGCTTGGTCGGCTTCTTTGGGTTCCGGAACACTGCTCAAAGTGCGAATTACCGTTCCTTTGTCATCCAGAATTTCAAGTTTGAGTTCTTTGGCTTTTTGCTTGAGGTGGTAAAAGATAACCGCCCCGGTTGCCGGATTGTCGCCCGCGTATTTGTCTGGAGTTGAGTAATGATACCGCCAGCGGTGAACATCAGATGTCGCGAAGAGAAATACATCCTGACTTGTTATCTTGTCGCTCATTTCGCGAATCGGTGTCAAATCATCCAGAATCCACAGCGAACGTCCAATTGTACCTACGACCAGGCTGTTGTCTTTAACGGCCAGATCACACACGGCTACGGTTGGAAGATTGAATTTGAGCGGTTTCCAGTCGGCGCCGTCGTTGGTCGAATAGACGACACCACATTCAGTTCCGACATAGAGCATACCTTTACGTTTGGGATCTTCGCGAACGGCATGCAGGTACACATCTTGTGGTAGCTTGTCGGTCAGGCGTTTCCAGGTTTGGCCGAAATCTGAAGTTTTGTACAAATAAGGCCGCATATTATCGAGCCGGTGGGCTTCGACGACCACGTAGGCGGTGCCGGCATCATGTGGAGAAGCTTCAATACATTTCACCGTGCCCCATTCAGGGAAATCCGGCATCTTCCCGGTGATATTGGTCCAGTTTTTGCCGCCGTCACGCGACACGTGAACCAGTCCGTCATCCGAACCTGCCCAGAGCAGGTCTTTTTGTTTCGGAGACTCCGCCACGGCAAAAATCGTGCAGTAAAACTCAACCCCGGTATTATCGCCAGTGATCGGTCCACCCGACCATTTCTGTTTGGTTTTGTCATTGCGGGTCAAATCCGAACTGATGGGCGTCCAGCTTTGGCCGCCATCAGTGGTTCGAAAAAGCACATTGGAAGCGTGATAGATAGTTTTTGGGTCATGCGAAGAGATCAAAATCGGGGAGGTCCACTGAAACCGGTATTTTAGATCTTCGGCGCCGTGGCCGGAAGGATTGGTTGGGTAAATCGAGACATTTCGGGCCTGACGGGTGCGATGGTCATAGCGCGAAATGTAGCCGCCATATTCACCAGCATACACAATATTTGGGTCAGTTGGGTCGCTGGCGGTGTGGCCAGCTTCGCCGCCACCAACCGTGTACCAGTAATCGCGGGTAATGCCACTGCTGCTCAGACTGTTGCTTGGCACCAGTGCCGTGCCGATGTCCTGCATGGCGCCTGAAACCGCAAATGGCACCGCATTGTTGACATTGACGCGGTAAAACTGGGCGATAGGGAGCATCGGGGCATACCAGGTTTCACCGCCATTGGTGGTAATGTCTACGCCACCGTCATTGGCGGAAATCAATCGTTTCGGATCCGCCGGGTCAATCCAGATATCATGGTGGTCGCCGTGATGTGGACCTTTGACGGCTTTGTAGGTCTTCCCGCCATCAATGCTTTTCAGAAGCGACACTTGCGGACAGTAAATAATGTCGGCATTGGTCGGATCAACTGTAAAGGTGCTGAAATACCAGGCTCGTTGCCGGATACCCTTATAATCGCTGGCATAGGTCCAGTTTTCGCCGCCGTCATCTGAACGGTACATCCCGCCTTTTTCAGCTTCGATAATGGCATACAGTCGCCGACTGTCAGAAGGAGCCACGGCCACACAAACCTTGCCCCAGATGCCTTCCGGCAAGCCATTTCCAGTCAGTTGTTTCCAGGTTTCACCGCCGTTTCGTGAGACATAGAGCCCGCTTCCTGGGCCCGCCGTGGTTAACTCCCAGGGCTGGCGACGAGCCTGCCAGAGTCCAGCAAAGAGAACGTTGGGATTTGATGGATCAAAACACACATCCGAAGCGCCGGTGTCGGCATTTTTCTTGAGCACCTGCTTCCAGATTTTTCCTCCGTCGGTGGTTCGGAAGACACCGCGTTCGTCATTGGGCCCAAAGGCATGTCCGAGCACCGCCGCGAAGGCCACATCCGGGTTTTTCGGATGGACGATCATGGTTCCGATTTGGCCTTCCTGTTTCCAGACGTGCGACCAGCTCTTTCCAGCATCGGTAGATTTGTAGATTCCATTGCCAGCCGCCACATTGCCACGGATGTTGGCCTCGCCAGAGCCGACATAGATGACATTTGGATCAGACGGCGCCACCGCAATTGAACCAATCGAAGAAATCGGCTGATCGTCAAAAACAGGTTTCCACGTGAGGCCACCGTCAACCGTTTTCCAGACGCCGCTCGCGGCCCCGGCAGCATAATAAATGGAAGGATCGCCAGGAATGCCAGCCACACGGGCGACACGGCCTCCGGCAGCCGGACCAATGGAGCGAAACTGGAGGACTTTGGATTCTTTTTTTTCGGTTGATTCTGATTGAGCACTGACTGGGAAGGGCTGAAAAACGATAAGAAGCAATAAACTGCACAAAAGGCGGTACAGGGGCATTGATGAATTCTCCTGCTGAGTGAGAGATGTGAAATGCGACGGGAAGGAATGGGGTAAGGTAAAGGGAAAGCAGGCGAGAGTGCAAGCAATTTAGGGCTTGGGGCTTGGGGCTTGGGGCTTGGGGAAATACAAATTCAGCAATGGTTTAGCTGGTACTCAACCAGGGCTTGAGGATGAAGGTAAGGATGTGGTTTGATTGAGGTAGGTCTCAATGAAAGGAGATGAAGATGCCCGAAGTCCAATTGAATCAAGTTTTATATCAAGCGCAACAACTTTCTCCCCAGGACCAGCTTGAACTGATCAAGCGCATAGCTGCGAGTTTAAGTGAGGTGATGGGTGCAAAAGAGAATGTGGAAAACCTTGAAGGGAACCTCAGAATGTGTGATTCAACCGCTGGCAATGAATTCCTTTCTTCACCTCGCATTCCTGGCTTACACGCAGGAGAAGTCTGGATGAGCGAAGACTTTAATGAGCCACTTCCCGATACGTTACTGAGATTAGAGTTAAGAGTTCCGCCTTCAGGCGGCTCCCGCGTTCATTGAGACCATCTTTGGGATACCAAACCCGCCTGAAGGCGGAACTCTTAACTTTTTCCTGCTTGATTGAAGACAGGTATGCAGTTAAGTAACTCAATCAAATAAGCTTGGTGAACTACTGACTACGGACTACTGACTAAAAACTCATTCTGGCTCCCTATCCAAAAAGACTGAGCGTAAAACTCAACAATCCCCACAGCAGCAACACGAACGCGCCGTGGACCAGCGTATGTGCCGAAATGGTAATTGCTTGATAGAGACGTGGTTGAAGTTTGAGGTTGGCTGGTTCTTCCTGGATATTCATCTGGTCCAGAAAACGCTGTTTCCTCTGATTGACCAGCATCCAGAGTAAAACAGTGAAGGGGATCAGATAGAGGCACGATGTCACACTCCAGAACCATTCCGACCATCTCCGGCTAAACTCAGGCAGGTTCAACACATAGCCTTTGTACCATTGCCAGAGGCTTGAGCCAAAACCAATGACGGGTTCGCTCCAAACAGCCAGTTTTTCAAAGGCCCGTTCACCTCGTGATTTGCGTGGTAAGGGTTTGGGTTTGGGGGCAAATCCGGGGCCGCCGTTGACTGTTCGGGTTGACGGCTCCCATCCAAATGTTCCGCACGGCAATTGATAAAGTGGATATTGACGCCGAACATCATCATAGGTGACCCATCGGTTCCCGGCGTGACGGCCTGTCTGGGACATTGCCCGCCAGTACGGGCTGAAGTTGATCAGTCGTTCGTCACACACCGCCGCTGTATAGAGTGCATCTGGTGCCGCCGGGCTCCTGGGATAGGCGTCAACGATGGCCAGAAACATGGTTTTGGCCTGCGCAACGGCTTCGTGGTTGAGGTGATAGTCCCAGAGTTGTTGTTCTTCGTTCGGAAGCGAGAAGTCATTTTTGACGGCAATGCTCGAATACCGCATCCCCTTCCACGCCGCCGGGTTGTACAACAGAAACGAACCGCCTTGATACACGTAGCTCGCAAACTGGTACATCGCCTCAGCCCGCTGGGTGTCATCCTGGGCGGAATCAATTCGGGATTGCAAAAACTCAAGATCATCAATGGTTTGCAAATCCCGATGGAGCCAGCGGCTGCGGATTCCTTTCACCTTCCAATCAATATCGATTTCGGTACTTTTTGGACTCGGCTTCAACTGGGTTTCAAGATTCTGGTAATCGTACTCAGTCATGATGT
The DNA here is from genome assembly GCA_016208495.1 of Acidobacteriota bacterium. NCBI lineage: Bacteria > Pseudomonadati > Acidobacteriota > Acidobacteriota bacterium. The sequence goes on from JACQXX010000074.1 coordinate 33,687, forward strand.
TCCAGTGATATTGTTCATCAATGTAATCGCTAATGGTTCTGACGTTGGCAAAGGCTTCGCGAGCCTCTGCCCACTGGTGGTTGCGAAGATACCGAATACCCAGCCCGTACCAGAGTTCGTTCAGTTCAGTACTTTGAGGATGGGTAGTGATGAACTTGTGCAGTTCCTCCGGGGTCATCATGACATCAATCAGGTAGGCCACATCAAGCTGATAATCGAGAGCGAGGTATTGTTCAAGCGCGACATCCCGACGGCCAAGTTCTTCGGCCAGCATTGCCAGATGGCGGCGAGTGCCTTCGACGAGGTTTCCGGTGGGAAACTCCTGGATCAGTTGGGTGAATGCTTTGGCGGCAGCATCCAACTGGTGATGGCGGTATTGAGCAACCCCAAGCACCCACAGCCCGCGTGCCCGCTCCATTCCATTTAATCCCAGCCGCAACGCCTGACTTGCCAGTTTGATAGCGGCTGTGTGATCACCGCTTTCCAGATTTGCCATGGCTGCTCGCAACGCAAACCCGCCAGACAGTTTGGATTGCGGGAATTTGTCCATCATCCTGGCTGAAAAGCCAGCAATGCGCTGGTACTGGTTTTGGGCCCAGGAATCGTCAATGTCACCTTCACTGCAGCCGCAGTCTCCTTCAATAGAATCAATTGTTTGCGTGTAGTTGTACAGCTCGTGATAGGTATAGGTCAGGGCGATTTCAGGATCAGTTGAAAGCAATTGCTGCAACCGGTACATTTCGACTTCGGTGGTGTCCTGACGAGTGAGTGCGAGTGACCGCACCGCCTGCCGCTGGATGATCGGATCATCAATTGAAAGTTGTTTGTAATAATAAACCAGGGCTTGCGGACGATTCCCAAATTGCAAATTCATAAAGCCCAGCCAGCCGAGCACATCGCCTTTGTAACGACCGTTTGGGTATTCGTTCACTACGCGCTGAAAAGCCCGGCGAAGGTCGGCCCAGTCTTCATCAGGCGTTGGTGAATCGGTTTCAGGATCGGAGGTCCAAAAGGCAACCGTACATTTGGCTTCGGAAAGAGCCGCAAGGTAGAGTGCGGCTTCGCGTTTTTCACTGGTTGGATACCGCCTGGCCAGCTTACGAAAGGCGGTGGCCGCTGCCACGTAATCTTGCTGGGCATACAGGACCGCCGCCGACAGGAACGCGACATTATCGCGCAAATTGTGATCCAGTTTTTTCAATTTTGGTTCTTCTTTTTGATCCTCCGGCTGGGTATCAAAAGCCTGCCGGGCCTCAATGTAGTTCCAAACAGCCTCACTGGATGATCCCTGTGTGCGAGCGGTCAACGCGTCCAGTTGGTCAATCGCCGAATTACGTCGGGTCTGGACATCGGTTGTTTCCTGGTAATCGCTGAAAAAATCAACTTCGGTCAGTTCAAGGTAGCGCTCTAAAATTCGCTGATAGGTTATTTCGTTACGGGTTTCAAAGGCTTCATCAAGCTCGGCCCACGTGGTATCGGCTTCGCCTGCAAGCTGGCTGAGATCATCGGAATCGTCTTGATTGGGCCAACTTCGACCGGGGTGTGCTTTTCTGGTTTCTGACAGTACACCCGGTTTTTGAGCCTGAATTCTGGGGAGCAAGCCGAATTCACGAACGCTTGAATAATTAAACCTGACCGAATGCTCGTCTCCGCCAAACCATCCGCAGCCAATTGCCGCTATTGAGGTTACTGACAGAATACTAAGCAGGGTGAAAAACAAGCGGGCTGATACTTTGGATAAAATCTGAGCAATGAAGTAACTAAAGATAGAATCAAATCGGTGTTTCATAAAAACTCGATAAGAATGGAACAATAATGAGTTGTTACGGGGTGGAAGTAATAGAGGTGTTCGTCTCAAATCGGCTCCCATCGCTGGTTCGGGCAATCAGGCGGACAGGCAAGGAAGGCAGGGCATTTGAAAACTCAATCTGGACGGAGGCGGTTTCACCTGGGCGCAAAATACCTCGAGTCAATCGCACCAGATTGGACCGTCCTTTGGAGCCTGGCACCAGGGCTGGCGGCGGGCCAGGTGTTGCCATTTGAATGACGTGCAGGAATCGAAACTGTGGAAAATCAGAGTTTGTCAGGTTTTCCAACTGGCCTTCCGGGTAGGCAATTTCAAGTTCGAGGGCATTTGGGTCAGCCAGTAAACTTATGTTTCCAGTATTTTGAACTGTGACTATAACTGATTTTCTCCCAACGGTTTGCATGGTAACTGTGAAATGTGGGTGTGAAGGCAAATCAGAAAGCGCCGGGTTGAGTTCTTCGCCCGGCAGCATTGTTGTATCCAGTTGGCCTGGAAACCGAAACAGGCATATTCCTAACAATTGATCTCCGGCATACTGACGAACCAGCCGGGCAGATTCGCGCAAAACCTGGCTGTTGGGAATTTCAAGCACCAGAGAATCGCCGGAATACAGCGTGATGCCATCAATGGTGCAATCGGTTCGGGGGCGGAATTCATAGCGCCAGTTGGAAGATGTTTTGACGCTGTAGGTTTCGCGGTTGACCAGTTCCAGATTCGAGTTGGAAATGATCTGTGTCGGGTCAAGATCGCCGTACAAACCTTGCAGGTTTCCTCTGGAATTGTAATGAAGCGCATACCCGTACGCGGCCAGTCCAGCCCAAAATGGATGCCCAATGGACCGCGCTTGCTGGATGGCTCGGGCCACGGATGCCGGAGAGCAAATCGGAATTCTTTCCGTTCGTTTTTGAGGGATTTTGCCGCCGTAACACTGTGGAATCCAGAAATCGGTTTCGTTGAGCAGTTTGCGCAACTGAGCCGGCGAATTCATCCACGTCGGAAGCCCCGTGACTGAAAAAAATGTGCCGTGCGGAAGTGTGGACCGCACGGCACGTACCAGAGACCCGTAGTGAGGGAGTAACCGGGTTGGAGCATCAAGATCGAGTTGGATTCCGACCACCTGCGCTCCATCGGATTGAGCGCGACGGCAATCGGTTTCAAAGGTTGACTGAACTGCACGGGCAAAATCGGTTTCGGAAAGTGTTTCAAATGTGTTGAGGAGCGCCGGCGTCGCGTTATAAACCAGATGAAGGTTGAGGTCTGATGGAAATTGACCGACCGCCGGGCGAATACGTTCGATTCGATTCTGGTTCAGGTCAAACTGTCCGGCGCGAAGAAAAACCGTTCGGGTGTGAAACGGTTGAAGTGTTTCGTGGACTTCAGTGGCTGGTGGCAGGTTGGTTTGCCAGAACCAGAACGCAATTTCGACTTCGGCTGGCTGCCAGACCTTGTGGCTGGCGGTGTGCCACCCGAATGCCACAAAACCTGTGAGCACGATCAAGCACAAGACCACAAAGGGGTTTCTAAGCCACCTTATGGCGCCAACAGCCGGGACTTGTGTTTCCTTTGTGACATTCAGGGTGTTCATGCTGGCCAGTTTCGGCCAGTTTTACAAATGAAAACACCCGACGTTCAACAGTCGCTTTGGCAGGAAAATACAACCTGCCGTGAGAGGAAATGACACCCGTTGGCTGTGGGAATCCCCCTGGAAAAGAATTGAGGAATTGATTGATTACTTGCGCGAAGTTGATTGGATTCAAAGCTTTATGTACGCATCTTGAAGCTGTTTTGACGAAAAAAAACTTGAATATTTGCGCAAATTCCTTTCAACTGAACATTCTTGCATGTCGCAGCCTGCCCGCTTGCATTTCAATTCCCACCGACGGTTAGTGGACCGTAGCGTAAGTTTTTGAACAAATTGCCCTCATTCTGAATTTCCTGCTCCATTGGGTGTGGTAAGACGTTGTCAAGTGATCTCAGTTCATTCAAAAACTTACGCTACAGCCCACGGTGCTCCGGGCGAGCATTTCCCCAAGCGTGTCTTTTTCAGCCATCCCAAAAAATCGGGAACCCCAAGCAGGGAACAGAATGACCGGAGCCGGTCGGGCTCTTCAACCATCAAACTGGCATACCAGGTCGCGAAGCCGGTCGTTTCGCCACGGGGTCGTTGACGAGCATCCACTGGTCATCACGATTTCTCACGCCCAAATAGCTGGAGGGGTACCGCCGATTCACAATGATCCGTTTGATCGTCTGTTCATTGCCCAAGCACCGGTCGAGAGATTCACCCTGGTCACGCGGGATAAAAACATAAAACTATATTCAGTGAACATCCTTGAAGCCTGATTGGTGGTTGCTGGATTGACATTGCTTCAATGTGTCATAATTTTTTCAAGCTGATCTCTTGCGGCTTGACAAACCGGAAGCAGAAGAAATTTCCTCTAAATCTATCTCTTTTTTTCTTGAAACGGACCTGTATTTGTGAAACAGTAGACACACTCAAAACTTTTACCCATTTTTCCAAATCATCTTGCTTATCTTTTGAACAAGAATGAGTTGTATTCCACTGATCAAATAGTTCCGTTGCTGTAATCAATACTGTTTGTGGTTGTTGGCGTGCCAGCCGTTATTGAATATTCACGGTTTCCCGTTTGAAAAGGAAGTTATGGGGTGCATCTATGTGGAAATGATCGTGTGACTTGAATTTGATTTGCTCCCTTTCAGGATTTTTTGGTTTGGCCAGAATGGCAATATTTTTACCTGACAGGTTATCTGGACAAGGTAGTCAAAAAAAATTCAGGTCGCCCAACTGATAGGCTATGTCTGGTTCACAAAGTCTGAACCACTCTTGAAAGTGGGGAAAATTCCAAACAGTGCTTCCTTCATTACTACGAGGTTCAAATGACGCTCCCAAAACTGCAATTAACCTTGGAAACAGTCACTCCTCTTTTTTTAGGCGGGGCAACCCAACAGCCAGAACTCAGACCGGCTTCGGTTCGGGGCCAATTACGTTTTTGGTTGCGTGCAGCCCTGGGCGGAGTAATAGGTGATCACAATTGTAATTTGCTGTCTCAATTAGAGTCTAATGTCATGGGAAAAACGGACCATGCTTCATCTGTGGTCGTAAGGATAACCTCACCTTCAATAATTCCTGGGTCCGAACCGCTTTTACCACACAAGGTTGGAAATCAGGGGGGCATCGTTCAGGCATTTCGCCCAAATACTTCGTTTGACTTAATTCTCTCTTCCAGATTTGGTGCCTCACCAGACGCACTTGAGAGTGCTGGTTGGAGTTTGCTGCTTTGGGCTACGTTAGGGGGATTAGGCAGACGTTCAAGACGTGGTGCAGGGAGTATCCGTATTAAAGAGATAGTATCAATCCCAACCTCATTTTCAGAGAACTTGAAACAATGTTTGGAATCCTCGAAAGATAGATTTGATACAGGAGAAGAACTGGCTGATCATATTAGGACTGTAATTGAACAAAGTCGTATTGCTTTTGCCGCGTTTTCTTCGCCAGGCATAGTCAGCTTTTCTGAAAATCTTCCTGTGTTTTCGATTTTATTATCCCAATCCCGTGTTGTTGTTTGGACACCACTCAATACGGATCTCAGTGATTACAAAACAGTTTTAAGCAAGCTCATGAACCAGATGTCTGATCAAAAAGCGAAGCTTGGAGGATTAGAATTTGAACAAGCTTTTGGTGGGATTTCTCCACGCCGCCGTGCATCGCCTTTAGTCATTACAGCTCACAAGTTAGAAAATGAGTGGGCACTTGTTCTGACATATTTCAAAGCTGAAATCACGAAAGGTCAACCTGGTAAATCCTGTCATGTTACTTCGTTTTTAGACTCTTTAAGCCCCAAATGGGAAGTCAACTCAACGGGAGGTGCCAAAAAATGAAATCTTCACTATTGGCTTTTCACCTTGGCCCCATCCAGGATTTCATCTCAACAGCCAGACGAACTCAAGATTTGTGGATTGGAAGCTGGTTGCTATCACATTTGAGTCGAACTGCCATTAAGACAGCCCAAGGCAACCAGGCCATCCTGATTTTGCCGAAGCCGAAAATGTCATCGAAGTTTGGTGATCCAACTGAAGCCGATACCCCCAATCATTTTTTGGTGGAATTTGAAAGTGATGAACCATCAAAAGTTGCTGAGAACATTGAGGCAGCCGTCCGAAGTGAATGGAAACGAATTGCAACTCAGGTGAAAACAGAGTTCTTTAAAGAAGTTACGGATGGATTATGGGACCGGCAAATCAATACATTCCTGGAAATTTATTGGGTAATTCTCACAGGTCCCGATTTATCTCGAAATGATGCACTGGCAGCATTAGACGCCCGAAAAAGACTGCGTGATTTCCAACCAACGGAAGAGCCCCATATCAAATGCACGTTGTGTGGGACTCGCCAGGAACTCAGCGGGAAATCATCAGTCTATGACGCCCGAAAGTGGTGGTTTGAAAAAATAAACCAGGATCCGGGTCGTTTACGACTTCGAGAAGATGGTTCGGAACGACTCTGCGCCGTGTGTGTCGTGAAACGAACTGCCCTGGTAGCCAAAGCAGTGAACTTGGACAAACAAGACGGTTCTTTCCCGTCAACCAGCGGTGTTGCTGCCGCACCATTCAAAGCGAAACTATTAAAAGAAGGTGAGGCAGAACCCCTGTTGAAACTTCATTTTCAGGCTTTGGAAGATGTTTTTCTCCCTGCTCAAGTGGATGAAGAGTGTCTTCCGGAACTGGTTCGAATTCACACGGGGTTTTCACAAGCAATTCGGAGGAAACTTCTTACCTACGACGGAGATGTGTTCTATCCAGAACAGTTTGTTGAAGAGAAATTTAAGAAGGAATTTCCTAAATCCTTCAATGATCTGACAGCTCTCACTCAGCAAAAAGCAGATGAACTTACTTTTTCGAAAGACGATTTAATGGAATATGAACAATCTTATGACGACGAAGAACTCTTCAAAGAAGAAGTTTATACTCTACAGGCTCGGCTTCGTAAAGTTCATATTCAGCTTCGGAATCTCGTGAAAAAACTGGAAGTAAGTCCTTCAAAGTATTTTGCGGCCCTGATGATGGACGGCGACCACATGGGAGCTTTTTTTGGCAATGCCAGCACCGAACAAGCCCAGGAACTCAGTGAGTGTGTTTCCACCTTTGCCCGTGAAAAGTCCAAAACTATCGTTGAGGAACATTTCGGGCGGTTGGTGTATGCCGGGGGGGATGATGTGCTGGCGTTGTTACCACTGGAAACAGTCCTCCCTTGTGCCAGAAAGTTGCAGGAAGAATTCAAATCATCCATCAAAGATATTTCCTTACCTGAAGGAGTGGCTCATTACCCAACCCCGAGTGCCGGGGTTGTGATTGCGCATCATCTTTCACCGTTGGACCGGGTGTTGTCTTCTCTGCGAGGTGCTGAGAAAACCGCCAAAAATCGCTACGGACGGGATGCTCTCTGCGTGTATTTACTCAAGAGGTCCGGAGAGGAAATCCAGGTTGGAACCCATTGGAAATATGACAATCCAGGTCCGGTTGATGCGGTAGCCATTATGGCCCAGGTTATCAAGGCGCTTCGAGATGAGACGTTATCTATGAAGTTTCCCTATGCGGTTTCAGAAGAAGTTCGGGGGCTTTGTGCCACGACTTTACCGGCTGAAGCGAGGGGTGCTGCACTCAAAAGACTGGCCAAACGCCATAGCGAGCAGGGTGATGAGAACAAAACGAAGGCAAAGGAGATTGCCACTTTGTTGGCTGCCTGGTGCGAAGGAAAAAATCCTGATGATTCCAGGTCTTTAGGATTTGAAGAAATAAGCCGATGGATCCTGGTCGCCCGCTTTATTGCTGCTGGAGGGAGGGATGAACGATGAGCCCGAAAACAATTTTTATTGAACCTTCTGATGTGTGGTTGTTTCGTGATGGACGTCCCTTTGCTCCAAATGATCGAGCCCAGGCGGCCAGTGTATTTCCTCCAACCCCGCAAACTATGCAGGGTGTGATTCGATCAGCCCGATTGTCAGAAAGTGGAGAACCGTTTGATTACAAACAATGGTCGCCAGCACTCGTGGCTGAAATTGGTCAACCTGATAATTTTGGGGCTATTCGGTTGCGTGGCCCAATCCTGGCCAAACGCGACGGAAACCAGATTCAACCCTATTTTCCCTGGCCACAGGACGTCACCAGGCTCAAAAGTGGCTGGCATGTACTTTCTCCGGCTGAACAGCAATTCAAAACCAACTGGAATGAAAACTTGAAACCATTGCTCCCACCCAAAGGAAGCGAGCCCGAAAAATTTGAGTCTGGCTGGTTAAGCCGGGAAGGGGTGCAAGCTTATCTTTCAGGTCAAATATCAAATGACCACATTCAAGAGACCCATAAAATTTATGCTCGGGAAGCCCGCAATGGTGTGCAGCTTGAAAGTCATCCCAAACGCCCGGCAGAGGGCATGCTCTATCAGGTTGAATATGTTCGAGTACAGACAGATGTCGGGCTTTTGCTTGAAGTGGATGGTGTGAACCTCAAAGATTCAGGGTTGTTACAGCTTGGGGGCGAAGCACGAGCCGGACGGTATTCAACTATTACTGGAACAGTGGATCTGGCACGAAATGAACGGCTCAAGGAGACAACGCCGCTCCGGTTTAAATTGTACCTTGCCACGCCTGCCTTTTTTCAGCAGGGCTGGCTCCCCAGAGACATTGATGCCCAAACACTGAAGGGAAACTGGTGTGGGGTTCACGTCACACTTATTTCGGCGGCACTCGGGAAACCACAACCGATTGGAGGCCGCAATATTGCTCACGGTGATGTGCAACGGGCGATCCGCCGGGCGGTTCCTGCCGGGAGCGTTTATTTCTTTGAAACCAATCAGTCGGTTGATGATGTGTTGCGGGCATTTGACGGAAAGTGTGTTGCGGATTCCACTGCCGATGCCCAAATTGGGTTTGGACTTTCCTACATAGGAGGCTGGTAAAATGTTTGAGAAATCTGAAATGCTCTATCTGTATGTTGAAACTCCGCTTCACGCCGGAAGTGGCAGCAGCGTCGGAGTGATTGATTTACCGATTCAACGCGAACGAGTCACCGGGTATCCTCTGGTGCAGTCATCTGGGGTCAAAGGAAAATTGAGGGCTGAGGCACGAGAGGCCCTCAAGAACAAAGAAGAAACCGACATTGATGAAAAAATTGCTCTTGTTTTCGGTCCCGAAAGTGATAGCGCGCAGGAACATGCCGGTGCCCTTTCGCCGGGTGATGCCCGGTTGCTGCTGTTTCCAGTCCGTTCCCTGGTTGGTGTTTTTGCCTGGACCACCAGCCGTAATGTCCTGGCCAGATTCAAACGCGATTTGGAAGCTGCCGGGAAAAAAGTTGACTGGGATCTCACAAACCTTCCTGATAATGGAAACGCCTGGACCGTTGACCAGATAAGTGCTGTGGCTGGTGGAAAAGTGGTTTTGGAGGAGTTCGCGTTTACCGCAGCGACGCACGCAGATGTAAAGATAATTTCTGACTGGATTGCCGAAAACGTCTTCCCTGGGTCAGCGGAGTACACCTACTTTCAAGAGAAGGTCAGGACCAATCTGGTGATCTTACCTGAAGATGCCTTCCGAGATTTCGCTCAGTTTGCCACTGAAGTCATCACCCGAATTAAAATTGACCAGGAAACCAAAACCGTCGCCCGAGGGGCGTTGTGGACGGAAGAACATCTTCCTTCCGACACGGTTTTATATTCGCCATTGCATACAACTCGGCCTCGAAAAATCAAAGAAAACAAAATCAGGACGCTTCAATCCGCAGGCGATGTGTTGCAATTCGTTCGTGATTTAGGGCTGGAGCGCATTCAACTCGGCGGAGATGAAACGGTTGGCCGTGGAATTGTCAGGCTTAACTTGAGTGGAGGTAACGAATTATGACTCCAGAAAATAACATTTCCCGGCAACGAACGATTGAACAGGCACGAGCAACCGCAGCCTGGAACAATATTCAAGAAGTGAAAGGTCAGGATTTTGAGGCGAAATACAGTTCCTGGGCAAAGAAATTTCCAGCTCTGGTTTTGAACAACGGGCTTGGACAGGCACTGGCCTTTTTACGAGCCAAAAATAAAGATGAACATCAGGCTCTTTACAGCCATTTCTCAAGATGGGTCACCAGCCAGATTTATCGCACCAGTGATAATGAATTACTTGAACGTCTGATTGGGTCTCACAGCAACAGTTTGGATTACCGACACGCAACCACCGAAACCCTCGCCTTTGCCGGCTGGCTCAAACGGTTTGCAGAAGCTGAATTGAAATCTGAGGAGGATCAATCCCAATGAGGTATCCACTTCCTAAAGATACAGCAAGTGTTTTAACCATCCACAATCACCCAGGTCTGGAGTTGGATCGGTATTTGCAGATTTCTGATGACGGATGGGACCTCACGCTTGCGACCAAGAAAAAATCGCTTCCTCAGTGTAACTCCCCATTACTCAAGGCAGTGAATGCGCGATACACAGCCATGATCGAAAGTTACAAAAAAACGGGCCATCACCCAGGCCAGTTCACGGCTGTCACTGATTATCGCCTGGTCGTAGGATTTGGGGTTGAACACGTCCTGGAAACCAGTCTAAACCTGCATCGGATTTATGGAATTCCACTGATTCCCGGTAGTGCCTTGAAAGGTGTTGCCCGCGCCTGGGCATTTTGGGAAATCGCCCAGAAATTGAAAATTCCAGCAACTACCCCGGAAGAAAGGGCACAGCGGACGCAGGACCATAAGAGAACCCCCCTGCAACAATTAGACGACCTGCTTTCAACCGGTGAAACGCAAGAACAGCAACGACTTCTCGACCGCCTGAAACACGATGAACTTTGCAGGGAAGTTGAATCCATTCAGTCATTAAGCTTAGAACTGTGGCTGGAAACAGCCGGTCTGTTCAGTCAAGTTTTTGGAACAACGCGTCACCAGGGCGAGGTGATCTTCTTTGATGCTTACCCTAAACAGGCACCCAGGATTGAACTCGATATTCTCAACCCGCACTATGGTAAGTACTACAACTCACACAACCCACCCGCAGATTATGACAAGCCAATCCCCACCTTTTTTAGAGCTATTGGTGAAAATACTGCTTTCCATTTCGCCGTTTCAGCTAAAAACATAAACCTGGTGGAGACAGCAAAATACTGGCTGGTCCAGGCGGTGACTGATTTAGGTGTAGGTGGAAAAACGTCTGCTGGATATGGGTTTATGAAGAACATCCAGTGATTTAGTTCAGAGTTCCGCCTTCAGACGGGTTTCGTATCCCAAAGTTGATCTGAAGGAACACGGAGGCCGCCTAAAGGCGGAACTCTAAACTTTTTCCCGAAGAAAATGGCTGAAATCAAACAAATGGATTCAAAGGAGTCAGAGTATGCACCGAAAGCCATATTTTGTGTTGTCACCTTGTGGGACGAGCCTTTTCACAAACGTGGTCAGCAATGAAGAACGTCCGCTGGTCGCCAAATATGCCAATACAAAATCTTTTGACCAGATTCCTGAAGCTGATGCGGCTGTTTTGTCAAAGATTTTAGCCAGGGCGAACGATAAGCTGGCGGCTGCCGATGTGGCGGCTGTCGTACGGATTTCTGCTGAGTTAAACAGTATTGTTCGGCTGTATGGATCAATCATCAAGGGTCCCCAGGATGTTCACGTGCTGTTATGTACGGACACCTGGTTGGGGAATCAATCGGCTGAACTGGTAAAAGCCTGGCTTGAAAAGCACGAATTGCAAAACGTGCAGGTCAGACGCCAGACTGATTTGCAGACGGCCAGCCTTCAGGCATTTCAATGCGCACTTTCAGGGCTGGTGGAGTGGTGTGAGGAAACGGTGACCGGCTATCAACTGGCAAACTACCACGTGGTGTTTAATTTGACTGGTGGGTTTAAAAGCGTCCAGGGGTTTTTGCAAACCCTGGCCATGTTCTATGCCGATGAAACAATCTATGTATTTGAAACTGGAAATGAGTTGTTACGGATTCCACGACTCCCTATAAAGATGGATTTTGAAGCAACGATTTTGGGTCATCTGAATGTATTCCGAAGACTGAGTCAGGGGCTCAAAGTTACGGATTCTGAACATATTCCCGAAACGTTGTTGATGCAACTTGATGGAGACTTGACCCTTTCAGCCTGGGGAGATCTGGTTTGGAAACGATCCAAAAAGGACATTTATGAAAAGACACTGCACCCTTCCCCGTCTGAAAAGATTGTTTTTTCTCCCCAGTTTGAAAAAAGCATTGAGAATCTTCCCACAGATCGGCTTCTTCTCATCAATGAAAGAATTGACCAGCTTGCCAGATATCTGGAAATTGACCGGCCTCAAGGGCGACCTTCCCTCCGTGGTCTTGACTTCAAAGACGTGCAGAGAAACCCAAAACCACCCTCAACCCACGAACTAGACGCCTGGTCAGATAAAGACGCCAGGCGGATTTTCGGTCATTTTGAAGGACCAGTTTTTCACCTGGATAAATTGGATAAAGGACTCCATTAGAGGTTATAGATACCTTGTCATAAGTTTCCTGAGATATTGGATTTGGTAAGTGCTTGATTTTTTTCCGTGTTTTCCGTGTTTTCCGTGGTGAAAATGTCTGGAAATTTTCGGTAAGGTACTTACCATTTCGGAATAAGCACAGCGTATTACGAAAAAGCTAAGTTATTGAAAAAATTGAATTTTTCTGACCTCCAACCCCTGGCCACTGACCCCAAAATGGTATCATATGAAACACATCCTGCTTTGTGTGGCGGGGTTGACACCCCAAATCGTAACCGAAACCCTCTATGCTCTCACCCAGCAACGTGGCGAACCGGTTGACGAAATCCGCATCATCACAACCCTTGATGGGCGAGACAGGGTAATGTCTACCCTGTTGACCAATCCGGCACAACAGGAAGGCAAATTCTTTGACTTCTGCCGGGATTTTGGAATTGCTCCGGAACGCATTGCCTTTTCTGAAAGCCATATCACGCTGCTCCAGGCCGCCGATAAAACCCATTTGACGGATATCCGTTCGCTCGAAGACAACGAATCCGCCGCCAACCAGATTTGCGAAGTGGTCCGAGAATTGACCAAAGATGCCAGCACCCAATTACACGCCTCAGCAGCGGGTGGCCGAAAAACGCTGAGCATTTACCTGACGGCAGCAATGCAATTGTTTGGCCGCCAGCAGGATCGCCTCTCTCATGTCCTGGTCAGCCCCGATGAACTGGAAACCACGTTTGGTCGCAGCTTTTACTACATTGCCCCAGGTGAGTTTATGGATTTGGAGGACCGTGCCGGCAAACTCCATCGTGTTGAAACCAGTAAACTGCGAATTGATCTGGCTGATATTCCCTTCATCCGGCTCCGGGGGCTGGTTGAAGGGTGGAAAACTGGCGTTCAGGGGAATCATTCCAGCCTGGTAGATCAAGGACAGGAAAATTTAAACCTGCTTGAATCGGCCAACGATCTGGTCATTGATTTGAAAAAAAGGACAGTCCAGGTGGGAAGGCATACCGTAAAATTAACCGAACGTGAGTTTTTTGGGTATTTGCTGTTTCTCCGAAAATATTGTGCCGGGCAAGCTTCCATCCGGTTGGAGGACATGACACCTGAGTATCTCGAATCAACACGCGAGCACTGGGAAACAATTTTGGGGAAAAGCGAAGGTGAAATTTCCATTGATCTGTTTTCTTCGCGGTTCAATGATTTTTTCAAAATGTTGCTTTCTGAAAGCAAAAGCACCAGTCTCAGCGCCAAAGAATCGTACCGAAATTCGTTCATTGAAATGCTGTCCAAAATCAAAAGACAGTTTTTGAAGAAAGGGATTCCTGACCGATATTTGTTCATTGCCGACCACACCACCTCTACCGCTCGTGAATACAAAATTGGGATTTCCCTGGACCAGATTATTGTGTTTCCGGCAGGTGTTTCCTTGCTGGACCGATAAAGGGGTTGTTGTGTGAAGGGACAAATTGGACGAAGGAAACCCAAGGGACAAAAAAGGCAGAGTACCCTTTGGGGATTGGTATTCAAAAGGGGGTGGAAAGACACTTTCACAGAAGCATTACAGGTGAATTAAAGTATTGATAGGCATAAGTTTAATCAATAGAATGATTTTAAAAAATTATTGACTTTCCGCTTCCATCAGGGTACTGTGACCAGGTCACACACTCGCTTTTCGGGCTAACCTCAAAATTCCTCAAAATGGCCCAGGTTAGCCCAAACCTGTAACTCTAACTCAATCAACCAGTTTCCTTGAAAATTGAGGATTTTGAACCAGTCGAAACCCCGCCAGGAAAACCTGCGGAAGGCAGGTTAGCCGAACGGGTAGTTTAAGTAGTAGTTTTTAAAGGGGTTAAGACTGCCAGAGTCCTGAACACCTTTAGACCTGGCCGGGGATTGAAACGGCAGGGTCATTCTGCTCTGAGGAATATCCCCAGACCGGAAGGTCCTGAACACCTTTAGACCTGGCCGGGGATTGAAACTCGGTGGCGTCGTGAACCAGGCGGTAAAGTCTGAAACCAGGTCCTGAACACCTTTAGACCTGGCCGGGGATTGAAACGTCGACGGAGCCGACGGACAGAACGAAGTTGACGGACTGTCCTGAACACCTTTAGACCTGGCCGGGGATTGAAACTTACATTAACAATCGCGTAACAAAGAACGGCTAGCCCGTCCTGAACACCTTTAGACCTGGCCGGGGATTGAAACTCCAACTTTTTGAGTCAGGCATCAATGCAAAAAAAAAGTCCTGAACACCTTTAGACCTGGCCGGGGATTGAAACCAGGTGTTATTTCCTGAAAAAAACTGTATATCTGTGGGTCCTGAACACCTTTAGACCTGGCCGGGGATTGAAACACCAAGATCAGAAACCTCACTCGGCTCTTTATTTGTGAGACAGTCCTGAACACCTTTAGACCTGGCCGGGGATTGAAACCAAGGGTTGTGGCGCTCCGCCCGTGATGGTTACCGATGTCCTGAACACCTTTAGACCTGGCCGGGGATTGAAACA
>JACQXX010000075.1 GCA_016208495.1 Acidobacteriota bacterium
TACCTGGGTCATTCCAATATCAATCATACTGTCAAATATACGAAAACAGCCGCTGCACGCTTTGAAGGATTATGGCAATAAGCCATTTGTTTAGATACTGTCTAAATGGCTGCCAGAGAAATGAATCGTTGCCATACCCGAACCTCAGTGGTGATCAATATGTCGGATGCGGGTGACCCGGTCAAAGCTGGCGAAACCATTACCTACAACATTGTGGTTGACAACAACGGATCCGAACCGGTGTTGAATGTAACAGTCAAGGATGTGGTCCCCGCCGCCCTCACCTATGTTTCCTCTTCCGCTTCGCAGGGAACTGCAACCTTAGCCACCGAAAATGGAATGCCAACCGTGACGTTCAATTTTGGGGCCATTCCGGCCAGAGGCAAGGTGACGGCTGTCCTGGTGTGCAAAACACCACTCTTTATTTTTGGGACGGTGTACAACTCGGCCACCATTGTCACCGGGACGGGGCAACCAAACCGATTCAACACGGCCAGCGTTGATACGCTTCTTGTCTTGTAATACCAGTCAGTAGTCAGTAGTCAGTAGTCAGTAGTTCGCTAAGTTTATCTGGTTGAATCACTTGACTGGTTGCTTATACAAAAATTCCATTGCAAATTGATATAATTTGCCTCCAAACTCCACGTGTGCGATAGATCAAAACCAAACCGGGAAGGACTCATTGTGAGAGCCCTTCCCGGTTTGGTTTTGGCCATTTCCGTCTCAATGCGACCTCAGTTTGGTTGATATTGATTGTAACTGGATTTTCTTGCCGGGTTTTCTATAATTTTTTATACAGTTCTGAAATATAAGGATGTTGGTAATTTCATTTGTAAGTGAATGAGGTCAAAGCGTTCGGTCATCACTCATTTATCTTTTCAAGGAGGTACCTATGATTCAAGAAAACCCTTATACAATTCAATTTAAACAGCAAATGCAGGAATCGCTTCAGCAAGAAACGCTTCAGGTTCGGTCCATCAAAGTGAAAAAAAATGATCATATCTATACCTGCGGCGACAGTGATGAGATGGTGTATTTCATTGTTAGTGGACAGGTTAAGTTACTTATGGTTTCACCGGAGGGAAAAGAATGCCTGCTGGCCATTCACACCACCGGCGATATTTTCGGAGAGTTAAGTCTATCTGGGGCAGGTACACGGCTGGAAACAGCCACCGCCATGGGAACGACGATCCTCAAACAAATTCCAAGCTCGCGGTTTATTGACCGATTATATCAGGATTCACTGGTTGAGGGTTTTATCCGCTACCTGGCGGCTCGGATTGCCGACCAGCAGCAGGTGATTGCCAACCTGGTAACCGTGGACAGCGAGCAGCGGTTAGGAAAGACCTTACTTCAACTGGCTCGAACATTTGGAAAAAAAGACCCTCGGAGCATTCGCATTGAACTCAAAATCTCGCACGAGGAACTTTCGGAAATGGTTGGCACAACCCGGCCCAGAGTCAGTGTTTTTATGCAACGATTTAAAAATATGGGATTGATTGAACTCAATGCCGATCATTTTCTCATTATCAAGGAAGAAAAACTGACCAGTTACCTGGAATCACACGCCTGATTTCAGTTTGGCAGTAGTTTCTGGTTTGGATAATTCCATTTGAAATCAAAAGTCTTCAACAGGGGCACCGTAATGCGGAGAAGTTGTCACAAATTGATTTTGATCGGCATTTCGGTACGCAGGCGCGGTTCACCTGTTTTCCAAACCGGAATATCTTCCGTGGGTGTGCCATTTGCCCGGGCGCCAATGACTCGGATTTCCATCGTCTCGCGATGGGGTGACTTGATCGAAACCATCAGAAAATGACACTGATTCGACCAGGATTGAATTGATGCTTTCTGTAACGCATCGAGACTCAGCTCGGCAGGCCGGAGCGCGCCGCCAGCTCCAGAAATAACACAGTACAGCTCATACCCTGACGGTTTGGCGAGTTCGAAATTATGCTCATGCCCGCAAAAAACAACTCTGGCTCCGGCCCCAATAAAATCATCCAGTTGTGGTTTCGACAGTGTTTTATAATCGCCTTCCCGATTTCCCGTTGCCAGATCCAGCCGGGAGGCATGCCGTGGCCCGGCGCAAAATGGCGGATGATGGAAAAATGGAATCAGCCATTTGGGTACTAGGCAACAATTGGTATTAACCCTTGTTTGCCTGGCGAATGACGTACTTTCTTCGCAAAAAATAAAGCCCAATCCCACTTAACAAAGCACCGGCGACAATCAGTAACTGAATTCGGGCTGATTCTTCGGCAAAACTGGCGACGGCCACCACAGCGGCCATGCCCATGGGCAACACTGCCACGGCAACCACCCCTGGCCACCCGCCTGGAACTCGAAAGGGTCGGTTCATGTCGGGTTGTTTGATACGCAGGATAATCAGGGTAATAAATTCCAGCGACAGACCAGCCGCATACAATAGAATGTCAATCACCACCAGCTTCCCAAAGGAAAGCGCGCAAAACAGGGCAGTCATCCCCGCTGAAACCAACAGTGCCGTCAGTGGGATTTCGGACCGATATGTTTTCGCTAAAGCCGACGGAAGCCAGCCATCACAGGCCATCCGGTAGGGCAGGCGCGAAGTGTAAAGCAGTTGACTGTTAAAAAGTGCCCAGCTTGAAACCAGGGCAGCGGCGGCAATGACAATCCCCAGCCAGTTTCCAGCCACCATCTGGCCAATCACCGGCCATCCAGCAGATTCAGTCCACACCGTGACATCCGTTGTTACTGCCAATCCAGCCATGACCGGAATGATATATGCCAGCACAATCAACGGCATGGCAAAAGCCAGGGCTCGCGGGTAAGCGCGTTGCGGTTGCTCAACCTCTCCGGCATAGGTTGAAACATTATCCCAACCACAGTAATTCCAAAGTACAACTGAAAAACCGACGCCAATCGTTTTCATATCCGGTTGCTGGGTCAATCCATTCACAACGGCTCCCCAGGAGGCTTCAACGGCCCCACTCCGGGACAACCCCAGAACCGACAACAATCCAAATGGAATCAAGACCAGGAGAATACTCGCGAGCGCGTTGTTTCCGACAGCCCGCGCCCCAAGCAAATTGACACCCAGCGCGCATCCAATGACAGTCGTGGCAATTCCCCAGCGAAGCCAGAAAACGGACCACGAACAGCCCCCATTTTCATCAAGCGCCAGTTGGGGGACAAAAAACGCCAGGTAGTTCACAAACAGAACTGGATAAATCGCCATATCCACGGCGGTGTAACAGATCGTCCACCACCCTTCCTGAACTCCCCAAAAATCGCCCATGGCGGTTCGAACCCAATGATAATACCCACCTTCTTCGGGCATCGCACTTGCCAGTTCGGCCACCATGAACGCCGTTGGAAGTGCCCACATCAACGGTGTGACCAAAACCAGGACCACTGCCCATCCCGGATTCATTTCCTGCACCAGTGATTCAAGGCCATACGCGCCACCTGAAACCGTGAAAAAAATCAAACCCACCAACTGCAACGTGGTGAGCTTTCGCGGGTGTTGTGATTCAGTTGTCATTTTTTAGCGTTCTTGACTACCTCCTACCGTGGTTGAAATAAAATTTTAAGGCCGGGAAGAATACAGGAAACTCAGCCAGAATCAAGAATTTATGGCCATAGCCGACAGGATAAGAGAGATAACCTCGATCTGGACAAGGAGACAAGATGACAGGGGGACAAGGAGACAGGGTGACAAGGTGACAGGGTGACAAATGACAAGGTGACAAATGACAAGGTGACAAATGACAAGGTGACAAGGTGACATCACTTCAGTTGAGACTTTTTAGTTTTTTGTACAAATGGCTAGACTGGATTTTTTAGCTCGTTTTTAAGTTTAGATAAACTGTTTATATTCAATGCTTAATGACTAAAGAAAGAGCCAGTTACTTGGTTTTTCCAGGTTAAATTGACTGGTTACAGAAAAAATTGAACAGTCCTCACCTTGTCATTTGTCACCCTGTCACCTTGTCACCTGGGAAGGGTTTTCGAACCCTGACGTGCAGAAAATATGAAACGACCTGGGCATCTTGAAGGCTGGGAAATATCCGGACGGTTTCATCATCTGGGCGAGGTTCTTCCAATCGTTCAATCACAAACCCGGTTTCAATCAGCAGGTTTATCCATTCCGACAATGTATGGGTGAATGTGGGGATTTTAAATTTCGGAAGCCCTGCTTTCACCGAAAGCGGCGCGGCACTGAAAATCCACTCGTCAATTTCGCCATTCAGGGGATGAAAATACTTCCCGACCTCAATGGCATAGGTAATGCCGTCTTCTCCGCGTAAATTTTTCCGGTGGCGCGTGGTAAAGCACGGATGCGAGATGGAAAATTGAAGGAACCCGCCTGGTTTCAAAATTCGATAGGCTTCTGACAGTACCGTTGCAATTTCGGGAATATCCATAAAGCTCATAAACCCGGTGGCAAAATCAAAAGAATGATCAGCAAAGGGCAACTCAACCGCACTGGCGACTTGATAGGTAATGCCGGCGGGTGACTCAGCTTCGGTTTGCCGGGCATGGCCGATAAAGACCTCGGAAATATCAATGGCCGTGAGTTGTGCTCCGCGCTGGGCGAGTCGCCGCGTATTGGTACCTTCTCCACAGCCGATATCGAGGCCGGTTAACCCGGTGACGTCTGGCAACATTTTGAAAAACGCCGGAGTGTTGAAGTGATCCCGGTAAACGTCGTAACCCGCCCGAGCCAGTCTGGTCCAGGTTTCAGCGTTCTCATTCCAATAGTGTCCTACTTCTGTGTGATTCATGGGGGTTCTCAAGTTGATGGATGGTGTGAAAATGGTTGAAATGAGTGTTGGGCCAGAAAGAGAAAATCATCTCCGCCCACATAGTGCATGTTTCCAAGAAAGATTTCCAACTGCAGCACGTCGGCCAGTTTTTGCCCAAGCTCCAATTCTTTCACGCTTGAGTGAACACGTGTGAATCGAATGGAAACCGGTTCAACCGGAAGGTGAGGTAACTCCGGCTCAACACCGATATAGTGTTTTCGGCTGATGTTGAAAGAGGTTTGATTATCTTCCATTGTGCCTTCAGCCCAGCACCAGACGTTTTCGGCGTCTATCTCAACGTCACGGGTGATAAAACCAGCGGAAAACCGGGCAAAGAGCGATTCAAGTGAAAGATCGGTGTGGCACCAGTAATCAAGTTGGGTTCGGCCAATCATATTCAGTTCTATGTTTTGGATATGTACTTCGTTGAAGGTCTCCAGACATTTTAACCACGAAATACACAAAATACGCGAAAAGAATCAATCACTTACCAAATCCAATATCTCTGTACCCTTACTGCAGGGTACTTAAATCCAGTTCCATATAAACATCTGCCGTGGCATATTCGGTATCCTCAGGCAGCGGCTGGTGTTGAAAGCCGAGTGATTCATACAGCCGAATCGCCGCCGCCAGTTTCTTGTTTGAAACCAGAATAATTTTTTTAGCCCCGATGAATCGAGCAAACTGGATGGCGGCCACCATCAATTGCCGTCCAAGGCCGCGCCCCTGAGCGAATGGGTCCACAGCCAGTTTGGCAATTTCCACTGATGTGGCATCAATCGGATGAATGGCGCAGGTGCCAATCACGGTTTCCTGATCAAGCGCCACCAGGATTGCGCCGCCAGGAGTGATGAATGTTTCCCTTGGAGATTCAAGATGTTTTAAATCAGCCGGTTCCAGCAGGTCATAGCCTTCAAGCCAGGCTCGGTTCAGGCGATCAAAATCGGCGGCGAACCGATCTTCAAACGGCACAATTTTGATTTGATTCTGAAGTTCTGTAGTCATAGGTGGCTCAAGGTTCAAGTTCCTTGCGGAAGCGTTTGCGGGTCTCGCGATAGCCGAGTTGTTCATACAGCCGATGAGCGTCAAGGCGTTCACTGGCGCTCATTACTTCCATCCGGTGGCACTTCCATTCACGGCAAATGGCTTCGGCGGTCTGTACCAGCCGGGTTGCAATTCCCAGGTTGCGAGCCTGGGTCCTGACGACCAGTGCCGTAATGCGACCATCTGGACCAGCATGAAGGTTTGGTGTTTGGTGCAGGGTGAGCAGTCCCACAACGTCTCCGTTTAATTCAGCAACCAGAACCCGGTTTCCAATTTCATCAAGGGTTTTCATTCGCTCGACAATCGTCACGGCTGGGGTTGGCCGGCCCAGTTCATCCAGCAAGTCAGACAGAACCTCGGCGTCATCCAGCCGGGCATCACGAATCACGATTTGAATTTCCAGGTCCGTCATCATTTATCCTGTTTGAGTTGCAGATTGTGTTTTTCAACTGACATCCATTGAGTGAAATTGAAGCCAGGTAGGTAATAGGAAAAACCCGACCAAAAGTAAAGTGATGAAAGAGCGAAGGAATACCTCGAATTGCCCTTGATAAGGTATTCCTCTGGGTTCTGATATGGTCACTGTGGTAAAAACCGAAAACCGTCATTCAGTTTTGTTTACCAATCCGGCAGCTCAGGACTCTCACCCATGCACAATCCCTTAACCAAAAGCTACACCTGTGGAACCAGCACCAAACCATTACTGGGGATAACCATCGGCGACCTGTTTGACCAGATTGCTGACCAGTTTCCAGACCAGGAAGCGTTGGTTGTTCGCCACCAAAACCGACGCTACACCTATCGGCAATTCCAGGCGGCTGTCAACGAATGCGCTCGCGGATTATTGAACCTTGGAATCCAGAAAGGCGACCGCGTTGGAATCTGGTCACAGAACAATGCCGAGTGGGCAACCCTGCAATATGCCACAGCCAAAATTGGGGCGATTCTGGTCAATATCAATCCAAGTTACCGGTTGCACGAGCTTGAATATGCTTTAAACCAATCTGGGTGCCGGGTGCTGGTGTTTGCTCCGCAGTTTAAAACTTCAAATTACACCCAAATGGTATGCGACCTGGTGCCCGAACTTCACACCTCAGAACCTGGGAAGCTGCACTCAAGCAAATTTCCGCATTTGAGTATTGTCATCAGCCTGGAACCCCAACCCGTCGCGGGTCTCTTTTCCTGGGCTGATCTTTCAACACTGGCTCAGGAGGTCAGTCTGGAGGATTTAGCCCGGTGCCAGAGCCAGCTCGAATTTGATGATCCAATCAATATTCAATACACCAGCGGCACGACTGGTTTTCCCAAAGGTGCGACCCTCAGCCACCATAATATTTTGAATAATGGCTATTTTGTGGGCGAAGGAATGAAATTCACTGAGCATGACCGGCTGGTCATTCCCGTGCCGCTCTATCATTGTTTTGGAATGGTCCTTGGCAACCTGGCTTGCCTGACCCATGGTGCTGCCGCCATTTACCCGGCTGAAGGATTTGATCCGAAAGCGGTGCTTGAAACTGTTGAAGCCGAACGAGCCACGGCTTTACATGGCGTGCCCACAATGTTCATTAGTGAATTGGAACATCCCGACTTTTCCAAATATGACCTGCGCAGCCTCCGAACCGGCCTGATGGCTGGCGCGCCTTGCCCGGTTGAACTGATGAAAAAAGTCACCACGCTTATGCATATGCACGAGTTTGAAATTGCCTATGGAATGACTGAAACCAGTCCGGTCAGTTTCCAGACTCGAACCGATACCCCGCCAGAAAAACGCATCAGCACGGTTGGGCAAATCCTGCCGCACGTTGAAGCCAAAATCATTGATCCTGAAACAGGAAAAGTTGTGCCGATTGGGTGTCCGGGTGAATTATGTACTCGTGGATACAACGTCATGCTTGGCTATTGGAATGACCCTGAAACCACTCACCTTTCCATTGATCCGGCTCGCTGGATGCACACTGGGGATTTGGCCGTGATGGATTCGGAAGGCTTTGTGAATATCGTGGGACGAATCAAAGACATGATTATTCGAGGCGGAGAAAAAATTTCACCTCGCGAGGTCGAAGAGTTTTTCCATACGCACCCGAAAATTAGAGATGTGCAGGTCATTGGGGTTCCAGATCAACGCTACGGCGAAGAAGTCATGGCCTGGGTACACCTGCGTGACGGCGAAACCACTACGCTTGAAGAACTCCAGGAATTCTGTCGTGGTCAGATCGCCCATCAAAAGATCCCTCGCTATTTCAAGTTTGTTGAACATTTTCCAATGACCGTGACCGGGAAAATCCAGAAGTTCCAGATGCGAAGACAAAGCATCGCGGAACTTGGGCTGGAATCGGTCGAGACTATCAAAACTGCTTAATAGTCAGTAGATGATAAGTCAGTAGTCAGTAGTCAGTAGTCAGTAGACAAAACCCGGATCGTTGAATCCGTGGAGTTCTTGAAAAAAATTGTTCCTAAATGACTTAAATAGAACCAAATACACTTGACACAAGTCCTCAAATCCCAACACTCGACTACTGACTACTGACTACTGACTACTGACTACTGACTACTGACTACTGACTACTGACTACTGACTACTGACTACTGACTACTGACTACTGACTACTGACTACTGACT
>JACQXX010000076.1:0-4073 GCA_016208495.1 Acidobacteriota bacterium
AAACCCTGAACCCTGAACCCTGTCTTTCAAACCCTGAACCCTGAACCCTGTCTTTCAAACCCTGAACCCTGAACCCTGTCTTTCAAACCCTGAACCCTGAACCCTGAACCCTGTCTTTCAAACCCTGAACCCTGAACCCTGAACCCTAAAATATGAGCTGCCCAAACATTACCCAAAATTTATCAGCTTTCGTCAACGACGAATTGAGTCAGCCTGAATCCCGGCTGGTGGCTGAGCATCTGATGCAATGTCTGGCCTGCCGTGAGCGGTATGACCAGATCAAGTTTGGTTCCCAACTGGCTGGTGAACTTCCCTTGTTGAAAGCCCCAGAGGGAATGTGGGCCGAAATCGAACGGGCACTTGATGGAACAAAAGCCAAACCGGCACAGACTGCGGGTTGGACTTTCAGCCGTATGCTGCGTTTTGCCTGCCTGACACTTTCTCCGGTGTTCGTGGTCATTGCGATGGTGATGATTGGTGTCGGATACCTCACACGGCAATTTGAGGGGCCTGTCGTGCAGGTTCGTTCTGAGCAGCGAGCGCTCTCAGATTTTGAACGGTTTGGACGTGAACTGCACCAAACTTTGGGAAACGGAACGGTGAAGCTCGATTTTTTGACCACGACGCCAGGTGAAATTCGCAGGTGGGTCAGTGACCATACTCACCTTCATGCCTGGGTTGCGCTTGAACGACCTGTTGAAGATGGCGACTTTTACAAACCAGTGGGTGTGAAAAAAGTTCTGTTTAAAGGGGCTGAAGCCATTTGTGTGGTGTATCGGGTGGGAAGCCATCCGGTGACGCTGCTGGCGATGAATCAGCAAGCATTACCTGAACTTCCAAAAGAACGCCCGCACTTTGTGGACGTTGCCACCCGAACTGACCCTGAATCGGGCCTCAAGGTGATGTCGTGGGCTAAAGACGAACAAGCGTATGTTGTGGTTTCCGATCTTCCTGATTCCGGTCAACAAGGGTGTTTTATCTGTCACGCCCAGCCGGAACGTCGGGAACAAATCCGGTCGGGTTTTCAGCAAGGAGGAACTTCCAAATGAAACGAAATCTTCAGCTCTTGATGGTGGTGGCAGCTTTATTCATGGGCGGTGCCGTTTCGGACTGGGCGGCGATTGCTGGAAAGTATCAGCCGGAACAGTCAACTGAAAAATTGTATCAGCTTGGGAAACAGCTCTTTGTTGCCCGCTGTGCCAGTTGCCACAACGAAAACGGAGACAAGCCGCTCAAAGACGGCCCACCCCTCAACCAGCGGGCCCTCTCACGGGAAGTGATTGAAAAGAATGTGAATAGCCGGTTGAGTACGGCCACTGACGATGAAAAACGTGGCGTGGCGATCTATATCGAGGGAATGAAAAAAGCCACGGACTCCACTCGCTGACGCTTGTTTCGCCCGAGGCTTTACTTCTATCGCCCACGTTGTGGACTCAAAACCGGAATACAATTTGGGAATGAACTCCTCGTATTACGAAGAGGCTAAATCATTGAAAGAATTGTATTTCCCAGCAACCTTGAACACTATTTCTTCACTTTCGATTTGCCGGTTTTGGGAGCTGAGTTGAATGCCATTCCCATTTCCTTGAAGATTCGGGTTTCAAGTCCTTCTTTGTATGTGTCGGAAGGTTTATACAAATCGAAGTGATCTCGACCGGGGACGAGTTCGACAACGGCATCGCTTCCTTTTTCCTTCAGAAAATCCCGCAGGAGTCGGACGGCGCCTTCAAGGTAGAAGGTATCTGCTTCACCACAAACAATATGAATCTTCCCGGCCAGTTTGGGCCCGAGCGTCGCCCAGTTTTTTTCCAGTGTCAGACGGATGTCATACTTTTCCCAGGCTTTCAGGACGGTTTGATCAAACTCGCCGGTTGTCCGGTCAAATAAACTCATTGGTCGTCCAGCTCGGTCCTTCGGACTAAACACCCATTCGAACGAAGATAGTTGCCCACCCAGCCCGCCGGTTTCAATTTCCTCTTTGAGGGTGTATGCCTCAATCGTAAATACAACCTCACCACCCATGCGCACGAGCGGATGAGGCTTCCCATCCGAAGTCCGGTACAGATTTTCAGTGGTGCCTGGCGTCGCATTGATGCCTGAAAAGCTGCGGAAATCCACCGGATCAGGTGACGTTGACCAGGTACCACCGAAAAAATCAGGGTAAGTGATTTGAAGCCACAGTGTGCTCCATCCTCCAGAGGAATGGCCAGTTAAGAAGCGAGCTGCGGTTTTGGGGATTTGACGAAAGTTTTTCTCAAGGTAGGGAATGAATTCCTCAGTGAGTGCGCGTCCCCAGGGACCGTTGTTCACGGAATCGGCAAAGACGTGATGACCTGTCGGAAACGAAGCATCCAGAAAAACATGGATCATTTCGGGGTACTTCCCGTCGGCCATTCCCTTGAGCAACTTCGGTCCAGCATATTTGGCCCCAAAGTGGTTGCCTCCGAAACCGTGAACATTATAGACCGTCGGATAGGTTCGTTTCGGGTCTTTCAGGTAACTGGGTGGCAAGACAACCCCAGCCCGCATTGTCATTGGGCGACCCCAAAAGGCTGACAGCATTGGACTTTGAAATTCAACCAGTTTAATCGAATCTGTTTCTTCAAAAGGCTGTGAGTCCCCAATGCGCTCAGAAAGTAAAAGCTCGACTGGAAGAGTATTGGCAGGGTTGAGATTCTCAACTTCCGTGATCGCACTCACCAAATCACCCTGGTCAAGACCAGTCGAGGGAGACGCCGCGGTGTCAAACCAAACCTGAACGAAGTATTTCCCGGCGGGAGATTTCGAAAATGGCTGCGGAAAGGCCATTGCATCCGGATTCAATTCAAGCATCTGGCCAGGTGCCATTCGCAGAGAATGAGATCCAGCCACCAGAATTCTCGGGTCGAAACTGCCAATCAGGCTGTTTGGTTTTTCCGCTGATTGGGCCATGACCACAACGAATCGGCCAGGTGTTGATTTGGGAAGAAGTTCAGCTTTTGCTGCGATTTGGAATCGAATCGGTCCTGTTGAAGAAGGGCCGGTTTGGGCGGATATCACAGACGTGCTCACAAAAAACAGGTGAAGCACCACGAGAAATGAAAAGACGAGGTTTCGCATAAATTGAGCTGCCTCAAGGTCTTGAGATTTTGAATTGGCGAACCGGATTTGAGGAGTGAGGTTGATATTGCAGGTTCAGTTTCCTTCAAACTACACCTGTGTCTGATGGTTCAGAAAAAATCTTCTTTTTCCAGGTTTGGCGAGTGGTTTCGAGCAACATCTGCCGTTTATGGAGTTCGTTGACGGCGGGCATTAATGAACGATTGCACGCACAGACCGACGAAAATACCCAGCAGAATTGCGGTGACGGACTGCGCAATCACTGCCGCCGGACGTTGGACCGTTCCACCCGAGAGCAACACCGGTAGTTTGATGAGCGCCCTGGCTGTCATCAGGAACCCAATCAACCCAATCAACACGGCCACGTGCATGGCGTGTTTGCGCTGGTCTTCTTTCATCAGGGCAATCACTCCGGCCAATCCAATCACCAGACCCATCACGGCGGGAATCAATGCCGTCTTGGCCCCGGTATTCATAAAACCAACCACACCAATGAGAATCAAAGCAAGTCCAGTTCCAACAGTAACTTTAGGCATCATAACGATTTACCACATAACAAGAAGGATTGTGAATAAAGAGGGAGGGTGTCCGATGCTTCGGATTTTCCCAAGATTTGACGAAGCAGGCATCTTAGCCACCTGAGCCCATCCATCCAAGCCAACCTTGCAGAATGAAGAATGGAAAAAGTGGTTAGTGGCTAGTGGTTAGTACAAGTCCCCATAAAAGGGGGATGAAATTCAACCACTCGCTGGGAGAAACATTGGTTTTCGCCCATCCGGGCGAAAGCCAATTCGGAATCACCGAAATTCCATCACTATTTATGGGGACTTGTACTAAGGGAGTCGGATGGAAATATCATACCACCAGGGTTCAGGGTTCAGGGTTCAGGGTTCAGGGCCAGATACTCCACGTTGAGTGGTACCCGCCAGTTCCCCAGTCTTCATCTTGAGTGGGATCAGTCAACTCATCGCCGA
>JACQXX010000076.1:4138-75564 GCA_016208495.1 Acidobacteriota bacterium
ACCACTAACCACTAATCACTAATCACTAACCACTAATCACCAACCACTGTGAGGAGTTCAAGGGCTTTATCGAGCTGTTCGTCACGGCCTTCGCGGATCCCCTTGATGGTTGGCTCAAGCCGAATTGTGGGATGGATTCCAACGCCGTGGTGTGGAGACCCGTCGTGTTTAACCACTTTCATTCCGGTCCAGCTTATTCGGTAATCGCCAGGGAGTTTAAAGGGATTCACATTGCCGTTGGTGCCTGCCGTCGGCGTTCCAATGATTTCACCAAGTTTGTAGGCTTCGACAATTCCCAGGCAGGATTCAGCGTAACTGATGGCACGTCCGTCAGTTAAGAATACTTTCTTGGCGGAAACATATGGTGCGAGCGGTGGGAGATTCCAGCGGCCTGCCTGATCAAAGCTGGTCATGTTTTGGTGGTCAGGTGTGGATACCAGCGGGACCATCCACCGGGCGGATTCGATTGGTTTTTCAACCAGATGTTGAAGCACCAGCGGTGAAAAAGTCGGATACCCGCGAAAGTCAAAGATCACACCTTTGGCCTGGGTCAGTTGTGGAAGGGCTTTCTGAAAATCAGTGTCGGTGATTCGTCCAACATCAATGTAGAAAATCCCTGGCTTGATCTCATTGAGCCCTGGAGGCCGGGTTTCCTGGATTCTTTGATCTGGTACGTTGAAGGTGAGTGTCAGGGAACTTGTCGAACCATCTGCCCGGCGGAAGGCAAGTTGCACTGACGTATTGATCTTGCCCGTCAGGAGATTCCGCAAGGCAATAAACCGTTTCCACTGCGGTGTTGCGCCAGAGATACATTGTTCCTGGTCCAGGAGGACGTGCGGTGCTGGTTTTCCATTCACTGATTCAACAATATCGCCACGTCTGACTTTGTCAGCTATCTCGGCACCAACTTCGGTCACCACCAGTTGATTTTCAACCCAGCCCCAAAGCAATGGAAGGGTTCCGTCTGACAATCCTCCCATTCGAACGCTGCCATGGCCATCCTGAAGTCGTGCCACCATCCGTCGCAATGTCATCAAAAATGCCTGACGGTCCTGATCGGTCGCGGCGGCCTTCAGCATTTCAGGCAAAACGGCCAGCCAGTCCGTTTGAACGACATCAAAATAGGGGTAAAAGTGTTGGAAGATGTTCCAGGCCAGGGCCACGTCAGCCAGTCGCGTTGCCCGGTCATCACCGGTAAATCGTTCCAGTGAAACTGGTTGTGAAACAGCGGGTGCTTTCAATGGAAGCGTTTTTTTCCCGATTGCAAAGACACTGATTGGGATCGAAACCGAAATACCGTTTCCCAAATCAGCCACAAATGGTTGAGCCGGGGCCGCCACCTCTTTGGGGAGTTCTCCTTTTACAATCGGGTGATAGGCCCGGAGGCTGTCATACACGCCGTTGGACTCTCCTCCTTTTGTGACCCGGCAGCCACGGTGATACCAGGTGACAACGTGCTCAGGTACTGTTCCAGAGGGAGGGAATTTCAATTCAGCCGGCAATGGTGGTTTTTTGCCGGTCTGATAGATTTGAACGGTTGGGGCAATCGGTGAAAACAGATCGGTGAGTTGACGAATCAGCGCTTTGGAATCTTTGGCTGATTCAATCTTGCGAATTCCCTGAACTGCAAAATCGTCCCAATCAATCTGAGCTGCCTGGTCGGCTGGATGAAAATAGCGAACATACCCAAGCACGCGACTGAAGGTCGTGACATTGCGTATCCCCTGTTCCGTCAATGGTCGAGCTGGCTCTTTATGCAAAGTGAGGACGCCCAGCTCCGTGATTGAAACATCATCAAGCCAGACGGAAGTTCGATCAAAAACAATGACACCAAAATTGAGAACTTCGGCATCGTCATCAATATCGGCGATGATTTCAAAATAATTCCAGTCCTGAGCCAGAATCGGACGGTCCTGCATGTTGTCAAAAAAGCCTGGAAGTTTCGTGGTTCGATCAACCCGAAGCCAGAGTTGCGCCCGTCCATAGGCATCTTCCGACCTGACCCTGACCGCAGCGCGGAATTTAATCCGTTTCCCGCGAAAGGGAAGCGCCTCCACGGCCTGCATCAGATTTCCAAAAATATTTTCTTTGGGTTGGGTGGTTGGGTCAAACTTGAGTAAAGCACTGTATTTGCCGGTTTTTCGCTGTGTTTCATCCCGGTGGACCTGATACCCGAATCCAACCGTTGGCGACCCCCAACCGGTTGGAACTGAGGATTTTGAGTCAGCTTCAAAATCCAGATTGGTTGGTGTGGGTTGAGCCGCCTCCAGTTTGACAAAGCTTTTTGGTGGAGTCTGAGCCAAAACCTTCGCCGGATAGATTTCCCAAAGGAGCGAGTGAATCAAAAGAATACCCATTACAATTCCATTGATCCTGGCCATCGTTGAGGCACGAGTTGTCTGAAAGCAAGGCACAACATTGGTCGTCATTGTTTGTAATTCCCTGAAATAAGAGGGGATGAGGGTGTTTGGCCGAACCATGATACTCTGACTGAACTTGAAATCAGAGGTCAAGCCCATTTCAATTTCGATTTTCAGAAAAAGGTTCAGGTTCAGAGTAACGCCTTCAGGCGTGAGAAGTGCCGGGTGGGACACAAGAAAAATCTCTCGTCTGAAGACGATACTCTGAACCTTTTTCTGAAATGCTATAGAAGACATTGGGCTATGGGCCCCAGCCCGATGTCTTCAGCCCGACTTCTTCGTGAACTGGAGAACAAATGTGTTGGACCTGGCGCCATTGATCGTGACGATGATCTGATTGGCGCCGACCTGCAGGTTGAGTTTCTTTGGGTTTCCTTTCAGCGTCAGTTGAGTATCGGTCTGACTTTTTATTTTTTTGCTGACGTTGCTTCCATTGATGGTCACCATCGCGCCGCTGGTACCAAACCCCGACCCGGTCAGTGTCAGCATGGGTTTTTCATACCGGGCATCAATAATGGTTACTTGTGGTTGAGGAATCGCAATTCCTTTGATGGCACGAATCGCATCATTGCCCGTGTCGGTAAAAAACACCACTCCGGATCGGTCAACCGTGATTCCAAATGGATTCCTGATGGCAGCGATCACCGCAGGCCCACCATCGCCGGAATATCCATCACTCCCAGTCCCGGCAGCGGTGGTGATGATTCCAGTCTTCGAATCTACACGGCGGACACGATGGGCTTCCCGTTCGGTCAGAAACAGATTGTCTTCGGCATCCAAAGCCAGGCCAAACGGATTTCCAAGGACGGCCTGGGTGGCTGGACCGCCGTCTCCACCTTCTGCTTCTGGTCCACCCGCGACGGTGGTGATGATTTGAGTTGTTGCATCAACCCGCCGAATACAGTTATTGAGCGTATCGGCGATAAACAGATTTCCAGCCCGGTCAAGCGCCACGGCGGCTGGCTCAAACAAACTGGCATTGATGGCCAGTCCGTTGTCACCTGAAAAGCCTGCCTCCCCGTTTCCAGCTACGGTCGAGATGATGCCGGTGCGACCATTGACTTTACGGATGCGCTGGTTAAATGTGTCAGCAATAAACAGATTGCCGTTTGCATCCTCCACCACACCCGTTAGACGGTAGAGGCTCGCGCTGATGGCTGAACCGCCATCGCCGCTGAATTGAAACTGCCCGTCACCGGCAATGGTTTTGATGATTCCAGCTTCGATGCGATGAACACGCTGATTGCCGTTGTCAGCAATCAAAACCCGATTGAGCGTGTCCACCGCCACACCCATTGGGCTTAATCCAACGCTGATTGCGGGCTGGTTATCCTGCTCAAAGAAGTCTGAGCCGTTTCCAGCCACGGTTGAAATGTGCCCCGTTTGGAGGTCAAGGCGACGAATTCGATAATTGCCGTCATCAGCCACAAAGAGATTTGCCTGGGTATCAACCGCAACTCCGCCGCCAAAGAGGAAATTGATTCCGGCGCCGATAGCCGGTCCGCCGTCACCATAAAATCCCGCATTGCCACTTCCAGCCACGGTTGTAATGATGCCACCACTTTCAACCCGACGAATTCGATGATTGTACTGATCGGAAATGTACACATTTCCAGTGCCGTCAACCGCTACATTGTTGGGCAAAAAGAGGTTGGCTTCGGTGGCCGGTCCATTGTCTCCGAAAAAGCCAGCAATTCCATTGCCGATCACAGTTGAAATGATATGGGTGCTGGCACTGACCCGGCGGATGACGTGATGGTTGGAATCAGCAATCAGGAGGTTGTTTTGAGTGTCAACCGCAACATCGGTTGGGAAATCCAGACCAGCTTCGGTGGCAGGTCCTCCATCATCAAAATCAAATTGGCCATCACCGGCAAACGTGGTGATGATTTTGGAAGCCGCATCAACCCGGCGAACCCGGTTATTAAACGAATCAGCGATGAAAATATTGCCTGGTGAATCAACCGCCACGCCGGTTGGATAATACAGGCTCGCATTGATGGCGGGTCCTGAATCGCCGTGAAAAGCGGCTTCTCCATTTCCTGCCATCGTGGTGATGATGCCTGTGATTGCATCCACCCGCCGGATTCGACAGTTGATTGAATCCACCAGGAAAAGATGATTCAGCGCATCCACCGCCATTCCCATGGGTGCCGCCAGACTGGCTTCAAGAGCTGGTCCATCGTCACCGGTAAAATCCTGCGCTCCAGTTCCGGCAATGGTGGTGATGATTTGCGTTTGGGCATCAATGCGCCGGATCCGATGATTTTCGGTATCCGCAACCAGCAGATTCCCCTGGCGGTCCACCAGAATCGCGCGCGGGGTGTTGAGACTGGCACTGATGGCTGGAATGCCATCGCCGTTAAACCCGCGTGACCCATTGCCAGCCACCGTGGTGATGCCGCCCGCCGGATCAACCTTGCGAATCCGATGGTTGCGGCTATCGGCGATATACAGATTTCCAAACCCATCGGAAGCGACAAATCCTGGGTAGTTTAAACTGGCAGTGAGGGCATGGCCTCCATCGCCGACAAATCTGACTCCTCCGGCAACAGTTGTTATTTCTCCTGGTTTGAGCTCATCCAGCGGTTTGGGAAGAAACCGAAATGATCGCTGGGCAATTCCGCCTCTGGTCTGGATTGAAAGGGTGCGCAACCCAGGGGCTGTTTGGCCTGGAACCACCGGAATTCGCACCTGAGTGGCACTTTCCACGACCGCATCGCTGACCAGGCGATCCCCAACGATCACACGGCTTTCCGGGGCAAAATTCCGCCCGGTGACAATAACTTCCGAGCCTCCTTCCAGTTGATCTGAATCACGACTCAGGCTGAGAATTTCCGGTGTGCCGACGGACACCACTTTGACGGCTTCTGCTTCGGTCGGAGAACTGGCATCCAGGACAAAGCTTTCTGTTCCACGCACTTCCACGCTGGTCGCTCTTGAAAAACTTCCTGGTTGAGCCAGATTGATCAGGTCAGGAAATTCACTGGTGGGTTGAGTGATAATTTGAACCCCGGTTTGATCCACAACATAAATATTGCCGACTTCGTCAAAGCTCACTGATTGGGGCGATTGAAACATCAGATTTGCCGGCGGCTGACGCCGGATCATTCTCCGAATGGTCGTTACTTTTCCATCTCGGGTGACCAGCCGCACAACCCGGTTTCCTTCATCCGCCACGGCCAGGAGCCGGCCATCAGGACTCAGTGAAAGACCGGCTGGCCGAAAGAAGCGAGCCTCCTTTCCGCTTCCGTCAATTAGACCGCTCTGGCCTGGAGCCCCCGCGAGCAAGCGGACTTCCTGTCGGGTCAGATCCGCATAAAACAGAGCATGGTTTTCGGTGTCAGCCAGAAACAGATTGCCGCCGGTATCAAGCGCAACACCCCGTGGCCCACGAAAAACCGCATCTCGAAACGGCGTACTGTCAAGGGTCATTGTTCCTGGGACCCCTGTTCCAAGCAACCGTGTTACCTGATCCTGGAAATCAATGTGTCGAATGGCATGGTTGGCGGTATCCGCGACATACACTCCGCCCTGGACGCCATTGTCCACGGCCACTGAAGTTGGTCCGTGAAACCGGGCCATCAATCCTGGGCCATCACTATTTCCTGGCATTCCTGGTTGGCCGGCCAGGATTTGGGCGGATCCTGCCAGGCCGTTTTTTCGGTAGATCACATTTCCGAGTGGATCACTCAAATAAATTCGGCCACCTGAATCCACTTTGGTATCGCCGGGGACTTGAACACCGCTTGCCTTCCTGACTCGCACCACAGCGACAAAAACCGAGACCACATCTGTCCCTTTGCGAGCCGTAATCGTGGCAAAACCCTGTTGCACGCCGCGAACCACGCCGGTGACTTCATCTACGGCAGCAATCTCGGGACTTCCGGATTCCCAGGTCACCCCAGTTGAAATCGGTTGGCCAAGTTCATCAAGTGCGGTCAGAGGAAGCAGACTTGTTTCATTGACAACCGGGTTTTTCTCTTGAATCTGAAGCTTCCCGGTTTGTTGACGAAGACGTTGATGGTGAAGGAAAGAGAGAGAGAGATTCAATTCGGAAGAGTGAACTGAAAAAAATGGAAAGTCCTGGATTGCTGTGAGGCAACAGACAATCAGAACAGCCAGAACGGAAGTGATATTGAAGCAAACACGGTACTTCATAAGGATTACTCCATTTCTCAACCAAATCACTTTGCGAACTGGAAACAACCAGAAAGAGAGCACCCCTGGCTGGTTCCATTGTTTGCGTCCAGTTGAAAGTGATTCAGACTCGCACAGGCTGTATTGATGTCTCCTTGTCCCTGTTTGCCTGCCGGTCTCCTGGTTGCAAAAGCAGACATCCTGGCACATATGGGGCAGGGGGACGTGAGGTTCAAAGATCAAAGAGGGTTCCGGGTTCCGGGTTCCGGGTTCCGGGTTCCGGGTTCCGGGTTCCGGGTTCCGGGTTCGAAAACACCCATTACGTGTGGGAGGTGTACTGTTCAATCGTTGGGTGAATTTCCCACCTTCGAGATTTTCAACAAGGGTTGATGTAATTCAAAGCACATTGTATGCCGAACAAGGGTCCCCTGGCACCCATTCCCCTACTTTCCTTTCCTCTGAATCGAATACATTTTCTGATATTGCCAAATAATTTCTTCTGTAAATTTTTTCTCTTGAGGTCACTCAGGTTTTTCCTCTTTTTTTGGCAATCCTTTCTAAAATATCCTAACTTTAGTGCCTTCGACAGGTGTGCCCCGTCAAACCTGGTGGAATCGCACATTCTTCAAAAAACCGCGTCACGTCACCAAACCACAACTCCCATTTCAAAGAGGGGGAAATCCCATGCCGCTACTTCTGACTGAACACATACCCTCGCTGTGTCTTTCCTGGGTATTGGTTGGCTGTATGCTGTTCAACAGTTGGACAGCAAAGCCGGAAAGCCAATCCACAGTCCCAGGTCCAACATCCAAAGCTCAGGACGTCCGCCTTCCCGCCGAACCCCAAACCTTGAACCCTGGAGAAAAACACACCTACCCGCTGACGCTCAACACCAATGACTACCTGAAACTGGTGGTGGAGCAACACGGGATTGATGTGGTGGTACGTTTGATTGGGCCGGATGGAAAATTGATTCAAGAAGTGGATTCCCCTAACGGCACCCAAGGTCCAGAACCGTTGTCTTCCATTATCGAGCAAACCGGTAGCTACACACTTGAAGTAGAATCGTTGGAAAAGACCGCGCCACCGGGAAAATACGAGTTGAGGCTGGAAGCGGTGAAGCCAGCCGCCGGCGGCGGCTGGCCGGGTGGGGTAAGGAGGATTGGAGATGACCCGCAGCCGGTGGTGGCGCGTCCAAAGCGACGCTGACCACCGGCTCACCGTACTCCATCCCAACGGGGATGAAAACCAAAAAACACTTCAACCCTTCACTGGCATTACTGACTACTGACTGATTTGGAGAAAGTCAGAAACTCGCTGAGTCCGCTGCTTCCGCCAACCATTTTGTGTTGCACGGCACCTTCCATCAGATCAAACTCCAAAAGAAAACGTGAGGTTGGAACCAATGGACACAAAATGGAAACCCTATTTTTTTCTCACCATCACCACAGTGTTGATAGTTGGCTCAGTTTTGGTCATTTATAAATATCTAAGTATTGTTCCAACCCTTCCACCAGTCACATTACATAACACAACCATTACCAATTCGATGGTGGTTGAAAAAATTCAAAAGGTAGCCAAGGTGGTTTCCAGTGAAGTGACAGTCCGTGATGTTGTGACCTATGAAAATACCTGGTATGGCTCAACCAAACGCACGCTGGTGGTTGTAACCGGGAAAATAATGGGCGGAATCAATTTAGATGCTGGCTATGACGTGCGGATTGATGAAAAGGCAAAACGGATTTCGATCACGCTCCCAAAAGCGACAATTCTGGCGGTTGAAATCGGAGAGATGAAAACCTATGACGAGCAAGGTGGGTTATGGAACCCAATCACCGCCGCAGATCGGGATGCAATTTTTAAACAGGCTCGAAACCAGTTTGAGCAATCCGGGCAAACATTAAAAATCACTGAAAAGGCTCAAACAGGTGCCAAAGAGTTGTTCGAAGCGATGTTTTCAAATCAAGGGTACGGCGTGGATGTTTCGTTTCGATGATATTGTGTTGAAGACAACATAAGTGAGCTTATCAGACTCAAGAACAATGCATACTCAATCTCTTATCGCCCTGCTTGGTATTTGCTCAGATGAAAATTCTTCGTTCCGGCGCGGTGCCGCCCAGGCGCCGCCGTTGATCCGTGAGGCTCTCTTGACTGACGCTTCAAACATGTGGACTGAAACCGGAGTCAATCTGGGTGAACTTCAGGAAAAAAACCTCCTCATTGATGTCGGTGACATCGCTCCCACGCCCGGAGATGACTTTTTCGATCAGATCCAAACCACCATCCACCACCTTTTGGCCAAAGAGAGTTCCCCGATTTCCCTTGGAGGCGATCACGCGATCACGTTTCCGATCCTTCAGGGGTTTGCCCAGCATTTTTCTGAACTCACCATCCTCCACATTGACGCCCATCCAGACCTTTATGACGAACTGGGTGGCAACCGCCTTTCCCATGCCTGTCCATTTGCTCGAATTATGGAGGCTGGTCTGGCTAAACGGCTGATTCAGGTTGGAATCCGCACGCTCAATCAACATCAGCGCGAACAGGCAGCCCGCTTTGGGGTTGAAATCCACGAAATGAAGGACTGGCATCTGGGCCTGAAGTTGCACTTTGACACGCCAGTGTATGTTTCGATTGATTTGGATGGTCTCGATCCGGCCTTTGCCCCAGGCGTTTCGCATCGCGAACCCGGAGGACTTTCGACCCGCGAGGTCATTCACCTGATTCATTCTATCCCAACCCGGATCATCGGTGCCGATGTGGTTGAATACAACCCGCTGTGCGACTTTCAAGGAATGACTGCAACCGTCGCGGCGAAACTGGTCAAGGAACTGGCTGGAAAGATTTTTTTGGAGCGAAGTAGCGAAGTAGCGAAGTAGCGAAGTGCTTCAGCATTGATTCCCAGTCCTGGTCTGTCAACCCTAAAATTCTTTGTCTTTCACTACTTCGCTACTTCGCTATTTCACTATTTCACTCTGTTTTCTATTTCGCTATTTCACTCTGTTTTCTATTTCGCTACTTTGCGAAACATGACATCAGTGCGGAGCACATACTTTCGGCCCATCCCAACAGGCGCACCTTCGTGCCGCAGATAGTGATAAAAGCACAGCACCATTCCTTCTTTGGGCAGAATAGAAATATCCGGGTGCGGAAATTTGAGATCAAAGCGGGTTTCTCCGCCGACAAAATCCTCATTGAGGTACACCATCAACGTGAGCAGGCTTTCTTCTCCGTTTGGCCGACGATAACAGCCATCATAATGCGGAGCGAAAAACTGATTTTCGTCATACCGGTAAAATCGAAACCGCTTGTTAAGACCAACCGGGACACAGCCTTCAAGCTCGACTGGAATAAATGGCTTGACGCGTTCCCACAGGGTTTCGGCCAGGTCAGTATCATCAATCATCACCCGAGTATTGTTTCGAATTGACGGGCGCCGGACAAATCCGGTCGCGGTGGTAATCGGAGCATCATCAAAGCCGACACGTTCCGCTTGCTGAATAAAATCCTGGCATTCAGCCGAAGTACAAAAATGATCAATCGTCAGTATCTGATCTGGGATGAGAATCTTACATTTTGGTGAAGACATACTCTTTAGGGTTCCGGGTTCCGGGTTCCGGGTTCCGGGTTCCGGGTTCCGGGTTCCGGGTTCCGGGTTTTCGAATTCATCTAAATTTTTGAACTGGCTCAGTTGTTCACTCTTTTGCCATTTCGCTTCTTCTGACTACTCGCTACTCGCTTTGGTTCGCTACTTCGCTACTTCGCTATTTCGCTATTTCGCTTCTTCTGACTACTCGCTACTCGCTACTCGCTACTCGCTTTTAGTTCGCCCCAAACGTGGTTTCTGACTTCAAGAGAAATCAGGTTGAATATCAAATACCCAACCACCCAAACTTCAACACAACTGATCACCCCCAGTATGGTAAATCCAGGGGCTGAAAATACAGTTCCTTTTGCTATCGAAGCCAGCAACATGGCGACATTATTCAAGATAGCGAGGGCTGGCAAAAGTGAAAAAGCCAGAATGGCGATATATCCCAATTTACTTCGGTTGATGAGCGAAAGCCCATTGGAGAAAAACACAAAAAACAACAGCCCCGCATAAAAAAGGGCCTTGAGCAAGGTGATTTGGCCAACAAAAAAAGCCATCGAGAAGCGCCCAGCTTCAAGCAATCCCAATAAGATGGCATAGTTGACGCTGGTCTTCAGTTTGGCAGGCAGTGAGTCAAGAAGTTTTTCAAATTCGCTCTGTTCCATGGGTCTTTCAGTTCAGTCAACGGGAAATGGTTCATCACATTGGAGTTGGCGCTCAAATGCCACGATGTTTTGCCATAAAGCTATCGAGTGAACACCCGCATATCCGCTTTCCTGGCCATCGTTGCATTCGATGACGATCCAGTTTCCGTCAACCGTTTGGGCCACGTCAACTACGACAAAAGGAATTTCAACTTTTGAGACTGCCAGTTGGGCAACTCGGAGCGCCTCAAATTGCTCAACTTTGGTCCAGGTATACTTTGAGACCGCTGCCCAATAGGGTCCGGCACCAACACACTTGCCTTGCCACCAAAAAGTTCGAAACTCAAACGAAGGCGGGATTTTCTCTCCGGTTTGACCTGGGACTGAACGCAGTTTGACCAGTTCACGGCACACCAGCGGCTGCCAGTGCAGGATTGGATTGGTTCGGTACGCCTCCAGCATGCGTTCAAACTGTTCAGGTGAGTGAATAATTGACAAATCAGCCCGGTGACGGCTGGTCTGGCGACTTCCTTTCACAAACACTGGCCAGTCAAAATGGTGTTCAACTTCCTGGGGTGTTGGAAGTGTTGTGAAAACCACACTTCGGGGCGTCAAATCACTGATTTTTGGATACCATTCGACCAGTTCGCTGGCGAGTAAATATTGGGCTGGCGAATGAATGAGCTGGATGCCCTCTGCAAGCAACTGGTCATGGAGCTGGGCATAATTGGTGGTAACGCCAAATCTGCCGATGGCGGTAATGGG
Source organism: Acidobacteriota bacterium (assembly GCA_016208495.1). Lineage (NCBI taxonomy): Bacteria > Pseudomonadati > Acidobacteriota > Acidobacteriota bacterium. Next base: position 15,700 of record JACQXX010000076.1, read on the forward strand.
ATGCGGTCGCTCCCAGGGCCGGCGACAGGCAAAAAACTGGTCAAAGGGAAAGTCATACACTTTCAATCCCGTCTCGCCGACGACCAGCCAGAGAGTTTCTTCGAGTTCAATGAGTTCAAATTGATTGAGAAGGTTCATTTGATACAATTCAGTCGTCAGTTGTCAGTCGTTCCCTACGATTCAAATCACCAGATAGCGACTTCAAACGGAAAAGGGGTCACTTCGATGAAGTGACCCCAGGTTTGATGTGTATTCAATCCTCAAAGCGGTGACAAGTCACCGCACTCCAAAGTGTTAGCGGATTTTGCTCGGGCTTCGGAAATATCCAATTCCTGAGCCAAGTCCACCATATGGCGGTTCAACCAGTTGGTAAGAAAGCGGATCAAGCGGCGTCAAGCTCCCTTGAATCCGGTTATTGGCTGTGTCTGCGACAATCAAAGCGCTGTCGGTGTCGGCGCCTCCGAGCACCGTTCCCTTGGCAACAACCACCCCTTCGGGCAATCGAACCTTGCCAAAGGTTGAGCCTACGCCAAGCAATAATGTCGCTGCGGGACCTGGGACGGTGACGACGTTGATGAAGGCAATCACCCGATTGTTACCGGTATCGGCGACATAGAGGCTGCCTTCGTCATCCACTGCAACGCCTTCTGGTGACCGCACCTGGCCTGGATTGAGACCCGACCCGGTACTGGCAAACAAGCTTGGAGTTGGTGTCGTGTCAGCCGTGGCAAACAATTGAATCCGATTGTTGCCGGTATCTGCGACATACAGATTTCTATCGGCATCAACCGCGACCCCGCGAGGACTACTGACTTTCCCAAGCGTTGAACCTGATGTGGCAATGACAACCCCAGTGCCGGGTTCACCTCCGGTAAAACGCAGGATTCGATTATTTCCCGTGTCGGCCACATAGAGGTTATCGCTCAAATCCAGAGCTAATCCTTGCGGTGCCCGGACCTGATTGGCACTTGAACCAATGGTGGCAAAGTTTTGCCACGTGCCGCCGCTGTCGGTGGTGTACTGGATTCGGTTGTTTCCAGTATCCGCCACATAGATTCGCGATCCGTCAGCATTGGCCGTGACGGCCTCCGGTCGCCTGAATTGCCCGTTGCTTGATCCGGCAGTCCCAGATGTGCCCGGAACCAGATGCCACGGGCCAACCAGATTCGGTAAGAACCGACCGCCGCCGCCTGTTGGCTCAAACACCTGCACCCGGTCATTGAGGGTATCAGCCACATAGACACGTTCTTGTTCGACCCCCTGGACGGTGACGGTAAAGCTACAGGTGGCCATATTCCCGGAGGCATCAGTGGCGGTTACGTTCACCGTGGTCGTCCCAATGGCAAAGACCGATCCCGAAGGCGGAACTGCGTCAATCGTTACCCCTGGACAGTTATCCGAGGCATCAGGTGAAAAGTCCACTGGTGTTCCCGCCCCTGAACTGGCGGGCACCACAATATCGGCGGGACAGGTGACTGTCGGTGGCTCAGTGTCATTGACAATCACATCAAAGGTACACATGGCCGATCCGCCCATTTCCGAAACAGTCACCGTGGTTGTCCCAACTGAGAAAAATGACCCGGACGGCGGGCTGGCAACAATCGTCCCGCAGGTTCCAGTGGTTGTAATTGTCGGAAAAGTCACCACCGCGCCGCACTGGCCAGCGGTGTTTGACGTCATGATGTCGGATGGGCAGGTGATCATACACCCGCCGCCACCACCGCAAGCGCCTGGCTGGGTCGTGCCGGTGCTTGTCACGCTCAGTGTATAGGGACCGCTTGGTCCGGGAGGTGTCCCACCCGTCGAGTACCCATCCACCACGATATACAGCGTTGTTCCAGCGGCGATATTGCCCACCGTCACGCTTTCAGCCACGCCGCCGACGCCCGTGTCGTCAACACACAATCCATCGGACAGGAGGCTCGAAACCGTGTTGCAATACACGATCAAAGACAAATCCTGCGCCCCGGTCGGGTCCATGGTGATGGTCAAGGTGTCGGGGTTGCCGCTCGGAAACGACATGCTGTAGACCACGTCCGGTGCCGTTCCCGTTCCGGTATAGACCGCGCCTCGCGGCAGCGACCCGCCTGGTCCGGCCCCGGTGGCAATCGTGGCACACCCGGCAGTGAGGGTTGGGCTACTGGTATCCGCCGGCAGGTTATAATCATCGGTTGCCCCAACCGTCGTGCCAGTGTCGTTATAGGGTATTGTGGTAATACAGGTCGCGGTCGCCTGGGTGTCACCACCCGCCATCGGGACAAACTTGCCTTTCGGCGCAAATCCATCCGGCAACGGTTTGACCAGCGCTTTCTCCCGTTTTGGTCGGTCGGTTGATGGATCTTGCGGCGGGACTCCCGACGCGCTTGTGAAGAAATTATACAATCGGGCGGCAGTGGGCTTGTCCCACAGCATGGCGTGGTACTTGCGCACCAGCGCCGCTGCCTGACGTGGCTCACCGCCGATCAGGTACAGCACGCACACCACCAGGGTCGTGGCGGCCAGGAGGCGGCGTTGCCAGGGGTTTAAAATGATTGGCGCTCGCTCGACTTTCTTTTTGGTTGCGCCTGGAGGTTTTCGGTACATAGAGGCTCCTTATGAGGTGAAAAGCAATCGGCCTGATTGCCTGGAGTTTTGGAGTTTTTATGTGTTGTCTAATTTTTTGTTGAATCCAGATTTTGCTTAGAACCTGGTCAAAAAGTGAGACTATGATCAAAGTCCAAGACAGCGAAAATCAGTTGACGGGAAATATTGTGCAAAGCGAGCAACCCGCTCACGTTGCTGGGCGGTCAGGACCGTTTTCCCGCGTCCGCTGACGCCCTTGTTAAAACGGTTGCTTTCACCGTCGGCTTCGGTCAGGGCAATAATGCGCCGGATATCAGAGCGGGCGGCGGTCATTCCATAAAAAGCCAGCAGGCGTTCGATGGTACCCGGTTTATCAGCGATGAGTTCTTCATAGGTCAGCCAGTGCATGGTCAGGCGATTTTCGGCTTCAGCCCGTTTCCAGGATGCCACAAACTGGAAATACCAGGGAATGGCCGTGTCAATGATCAACTCGACTTGTCGGTCTTCCGGCATCGCCCGGAATTCATCCCGGTCAAAGTAGGTGCTGAAGGTAAAGCCGGTGCGGTAGAAATCCAGCAAGCTGACGACTGAGTCATACACATTGCGGGTCAGCACCACCGGGCGAATCCCAAATGCCTGCATTAACTGGATGTTGGCCTCTGAAGCCCGGGCATGCTGCTGGGTGACAGTGTTTTCGGTCGCAAATCGGGTCAAAACCGGCAGGTCCAGTTCGTGCTCGTTTTGCAGCGACGCATACACCGCGAACATATCCTTGAAGCTTGTCAATTTGACCAGCGTGTTTTTCAGGAAGGTCGAACCGCTCTTCATCGTGCAGGTGATAAATATATGACAGCCGAGTTGATCAGGTTTCACCGCCGTCGTGTAATCCACCAGCCGCGCCGGCTTTTTCAGATAGGCCAGCGACATTGTCAGGTCAACATAATAGGAAGGACAGGGTTCAATCGAAATCGCCTTTCGAAAACACGCCAGGGCCGCTTCGTGCTGGCGCGAACGATAAAATGAAAGCCCCAGGTTATGGTAGACGCGGGCAAACGTATCGCGGAATTTGGCATCCTGCGCCATTGTCCCTGTGAGCTTGAGCGCCAGAGCTTCACGCAGATAGGGGTTAAGCGGGGTCACATCCGGCTGTTTGAGAATATCTTCAATCCGCCGCCGGTAAGCCGTCATCAGGTTGTGGGTAATCACATCATGGGCTGGAGAGGTAGGAGCGGCCAGGGGCAATGCTCTTTTAAAGAGCGTCACCGCCATTTCATAGTTGCCTTTCTTGAGTCCGTCCAGTGCCATTTCGGTCAACTGCTGCATTTGTTGAGCAGTCCGCTGGTCCTGGGGAGCAACTTTCACCTGGATGGTTTGTGGTTTGTTCATGCCTGAAACTCCTGAGCCTCACGAAAACATCACACTGAAACCTTCACCTCGGTTGCAGGTTACTCCTTCACATGTTGAAGAACGCTGGCAACCGGGATTCAGTAAACTCCAAAAGTTGTCATTAGAATAAGATGAATTCTACCTGACAATTCTGATGTAACTCGTTATAAGGAAAACTTTTACCCTGGTAAGTAAGGTGATTTTAATTGATAGGTGAAAAGACTTCCGCAAGCCTAAGCAACCCGGTGAAACCTGTCAATAAATTTCAATTCATTACACCAATTTGCAATGAAACCCTGGCATGAGCAAACAGCCAGGTAGTTCAATCAAATAAACTTAATAAACTACTGACTACTGACTACTGACTGGTATTATAGAAATCAACCTGTAAATTGACTTATTCTCAGGATCTGTTAAGTTTGATTGTTGTAATCAAACTTAACAAAGGTTGTTAACATAGATATGAGCACTCTTGGAGGAAAGAGAACCCACATCGTCATTCCTGAAGAACTGGCCTTGCAAATAGATGAAGTGGTTGGCAAACGGGGCAGAACCCGATTTATTAGTGAAGCCGTGCAACAGCAGCTTACCCGGTTACGGCAGTTGCAGGCGTTGCGGGAGGCATCTGGCGCGTGGAAAGACGCTGACCACCCGGAACTTGCCGAAGGATCAGCGGCCTGGGTACGTTCGATGCGCGATGCCGACGAGCGCCAGTTTCAGGAACTCATGCAGACGCAGGACAACTAATACCATTTTGGAATGAAGCCGTCGTATCAGAGAACAGTTAAATTATTTGATCAAATAGAGTTAGTGGACTACTGACTACAATCTACTGACTACAAACTGGTATAACCGATGACCACCTATCTTTTGGACACCTCCATCCTGATTGATGTGCTCAACCAGAAGCATAACCGGGGACAGATGCTGGAAACCCTGCTGTTGAAAGGCGACACGCTCGCTTGTTGCTCGGTCACGGTGACGGAAATCTACGCTGGAATGCGCGCGCACGAGCGCACCCACACCGACCAACTTTTGACCAGCCTGACATATTATGAAGTCACCCGGAGCATTGCCAGGGACGCCGGATTGCTGAAACGGGATTATGGCAAGCAAGGGGTCACGCTTTCTCTGCCGGACGTAACGATTGCGGCGGTTGCCATCGCGCACGGTTTGTCACTTATCACCGATAACGTCAGGCATTTCCCCATGCCCAGCCTCATGCTCTATCCCCTTCCCTCAACGCTGTGAAAACAAAAGCGCTCCCTTCCGGAGATGGTCTGACCACAAACCTATAAAAAAGGCACGGCAACCGGTTGCTGTGCCTTTTTCTTAACCTGCGAATTTTCAGACAAAGAAACCAGGCCGGGAGCACTGGCATCTTGCCGGCAACTGATTGCGGATGAACCGCTTGGTGCCGGCAGGAGACTGGCGCTCCCAGGAAATCACATTAACGGATTTTGCTTGGGCTTCGGAACTGGCCGATTCCGGTGCCAAGGTTATTTGGATTTCCGACCAGGAACCACTGGCTGCCGGCGGCAAACCGACCGATGATTCGATTATTGTTGGTATCCCCAATGATCACCATTGGTTGACCGGCAAATGGTCCAGCCGTGAACAACGTGACGGTCACGCCTTCAGCATAGTTCACCTGCCCGAGCAGGGTCCCGGTCAGCGCAATGGAGGTGGCACTGTTTACATTTCCATTGGCAAATCGGAGGACACGCGAATTGCCGGTATCGGCAATGTACATATCTCCGTCAGCCTCAAACCCAATTCCCTGCGGATTCCGAACCTTATTTAAAGCCGTCCCGGTTTGGACAAAAACCGAGCCGGTGTCGCGCAAGGTCGCCGTGTTGGCATTCAGGATTCGGACAATTCGGCTATTGAGGTCATCTGGGATGAAGAGTCGGAACAGGTTGTCAATCGCCAATCCCATCGGTCTGCCCACCTGCCCGCTGGCCGTTCCATTTGAGGCCAGCACAACCCCGGTGCTGGGATTTCCTCCATTAAAGCGAAGCACTCGACCATTTCCAGTGTCGGAAACATAAAGGTTGCCATCTCGATCCAGCGTGAGTCCCTGTGGAGCACGCACCTGATTGAGTCCACTGCCCAGTGTGGCGAAGTTTTGCCACGTCCCTCCACTGTCGGTTGTAAATTGGATTCGGTTGTTCCCGGTATCCGCCACATAGATTCGCGTCCCATCCCGGCTGGCGGTAATCGCTTCTGGTAGACGGAACTGCCCGTTTCCTGTCCCGAGCGTTCCAGGCGTTCCAGGGACAAGTTGCCAGTTTATCCCATCAAAGAATTGAACCCGGTGATTGACGGTATCCGCCACATAGAGCCGGTCCGGCTCCGTCTCGACCACGGTGACGGTAAAGGAACAGGTATCTGTCAACCCGGCTGAATCCATCGCGGTCACATTCACAGTGGTTGTTCCAAGCGGAAAGAGCGATCCGGAAGGTGGACTGGCCATGATGGAAGAAACCGAACAATTGTCGGATGCGGTTGGAGAAAAATTGACGACGGCCCCAGCCCCGGACGTGGTCGCCACCGAAATATTCCCAGGACAGTTCAGCACCGGGGACTCATCATCCGTGACAATGACATTAAAGCTACAGGCGCCGCCGCCTTCGGTTGAGGAAGCAGTCACCATGGTTGTTCCAACCGAAAAGAAACTTCCTGAAACCGGTGAGGTTGTTACCGTACCACAACTCCCACTTGTGGTTGGGTTTCCAAACGTCACCACGGCACCGCACTCACCAGGGTCATTCGAAACCGTGATATCAGTTGGGCAGGTTAAGGTACAGCCGCCACCGCAGGTTGGCTGGGTGGCGCCGGTGCTCGTTATGCTCAACGTGTAGGGACCGCTTGGTCCGGGAGGTGTCCCACCCGTCGAGTAGCCGTCCACCACGATATAGAGTGTTGTTCCGGCGGTGATATTGCTCACCGTCACGCTTTCAGCCACGCCGCCGACGCCCGTGTCGTCAACACACAGCGCATCGGACAGGAGGCTCGAAACCGTGTTGCAATACACGATCAACGCCAAATCCTGGGCCCCGGTCGGGTCCATCGTAATCGTCAAGGTGTCGGGGTTGCCGCTCGGAAACGACATGCTGTAGACCACATCCGGCGCCGTTCCCGTTCCGGTATATACCGCACCACCTGGCAGTGACCCAGCAGGCCCAGCGCCCATGCGGGTCGCACAGGTGGCTGAGGTGGTTGGATTGGTGACATCCGCCGGCAGGTTATAATCATCGGTTGCCCCAGCCGTGGTGCCGGTGTCGTTATAGGGGAGCGATCCGATACAGGTCGCGGTCGCCTGATTGTCACCTCCGACCATCGGAACAAACTTGCCTTTCGGAACAAATCCATCCGGCAACGGTTTGACCGGCGCTTTCTCCCGTTTCGGTCGGTCGGTTGATGGATCCTGCGGCGGGACACCCGACACACTCGTGAAGAAATTGTAGAGTCGGACGGCGGTCGGTTTTTCCCACAGCATGGCGTGGTACTTGCGTACCAGCGCGGCAGCCTGGCGTGGTTCACCGCCGATCAGGTATAGCACGCACACCACCAGGGTCGTGGCGGCCAGGAGGCGGCGTTGCCAGGGGTTTAAAATGATTGGCGCTCGCTCGACTTTCTTTTTGGTTGCGCCTGGAGATTTTCGGTGCATAGTCAAGCTCCTTGTGAAAAGTGGCAATTGGTGAGATTCAATCGTTTCGGCCTGTTACTCCTGGCAGAATCTTTAGCAAATCAAGGATTTACAAATCTTCAATGTCCGGGGTAATCCGTTTTTTTATTGAGAATCAGTATTGGAAAAACTATACCGTGCAAAATTTGGATTTTTGACCAGGCAAGTTACGGGGAGAGGGTTACTTAACCAGCCTGAGCTATAGCTTTTCAGATAAATATTTCTGTTCCGAAGTAACGCCTTCAGGCGTGAGGTTTGCCGAGTGGGACCAACGATGAAAGCCGCTCGTCTAAAGACGATACTCTGAACCTTTTTCTGAAATGCTATAGACGTCTTTATTTTGGAAGTTGATAGCCAAAAGAAGCCCGAACAAGTTTAGAGTGATTAGAAAGTAGGGCTTCCTGAGTTCAAATCGGTAAGCTGGAATTTTGCAGGAGGTATCAGGAATAATCGTGAGACAGGACAAGGATATGGTGATTTGGGGGCAACTGTCAATCATCAAACCCAATCAATCCTCAACCTGGAGAAGTTCAGGCAACAACCTACTCAGGTTGGGAAATGGCTGCTGGATCGAGAATGGAAAATGCCTGTTCACGCGAAGCGGTGGCTTTGCCGTTTTGAGCAAGCGCATTGAGTTGAAGGACATATTCTCCAGGTCCTAATCCATCAAGTTCAATCTGGGCAGCAAACGAGAGCTTACCAGTGGCATCCGGTTGTTTTTTCAACGGATGTGGCGGAGTGGTCACCACCTGTTTTCCATCTTGCAGGATAGCAACCTGGATTGAAACGGCGGCCTCGGAGAGGCTTTTTGGTTGAGGGACGTTAAATAACTGGGAAACAAATCCGAGTCTGGAATTGACCTGAACACCGCGCACCGCCTGATTCACTACTTTGTATCCCGGTGGAAGGATTGGAGTTCCATCACCGACCAGAGCGCTCATATTGAGTAAGGCCGTTGGATCAAAACCTCCTTGTTCCTTACAAATCAACACCAGACTGCTAAACCCCATTTTGACTTTCTTTAAGTTTGGGATTTCGAGCCATTCGGCAGCGGTTCCAATGTGGCCTGAAATCGGATCACGCAATGCCACTCGAACACAATATATCCCCGGATCGAGTTTGACCATTTGAGTATAGTTCAAGCCATCTCGTTTTGCCTGTTTGAGTTGTGGTTTTGTATATCCGACGTTGATGACATTTTCTTTGAGCATCACTTCTTTACCGTCAATGGTGTTGATCGCAAACAGGCCAGTCAGGGTGTTTTGTTGAAGGTCTTTTTTCTCTTCAAAAGTAATGGAATTCACATCAATAGCAATTGTAATACCGGTGTTTGGCTGGTCTTTTTCTTCACTGGCCATAAACGTCCCGGCCAGGCTGAGCTTTACATCGGTTGTTGGAACAAACGAATTGAGCGCGTCAATAAGCTGGACTGTTACTTTCTGCTGGTCGGTCAATTGTTTCTCTTTTTTCGGTTTTTTCTCTTTCTTCTCTTTTTTCTTTTCTTTGTCAGGGTTTCCAGCCGCTGTCAGTTCTGGATTTTTTCCCTGGAGCACAAAGCTGCTGCGAGTCCGGATGAACAACCCAGGCCGATCTTTGACCCGCACGGCGATTTTCAAATCCCTGGTTTCGCTGGTTCGTTCGGGGTAATAGGCCAGCACGTAATACACGTCGTTATCAGCCGCAATTCGCTTCAAAGCTCCCGTCAAATCATTGGAGTTATACACCGCAAAGCCACCGGTTTCCTGGGCAATCGCCTTCATCGCGTCAATGCTGGCGATTAATCCCTGGGAATCGTAGCGAAATGACAGGTTTTTTTGGTCCGCACTCATTGGCGGGGTTGGTCCGGCCCCCAAACCCGGATTGGTCAACCCAGCACTGCTGATTGAATACACCGCCACGCCGCTCCGGTTCGCCAGATCAATCAACTTGTTCATTTCCGCAAAGTTGTTTCGCAACTGGGTATCAAGCTGAAAGCCGTCAGTCGCGAAAATAACCGCCTTGCGTCCGGGTATGTGTTTCAAGCGGTTGATGGTGCCGCGAAGCGTGCCAAACGTCTGGCTGACTTCAAGCGAAATCTGACTCACAATCTGAGTTGCCCGTGCTTGAACCAATCCTTCCAGACTCGCTTGAAGCGTCGGCTCCCCTGGAAAACTCTGGCGGTAGGTTTCAACTGCCAGATCTATCGCCTGTCGGTCACCTTCGACAATCCGAAATGCCTGGGTTTCGGTGACTTGAAATTGATCAAGTGACGAGGCTGACTGACGTGTCCGCGAACTCAATCGCTCCACCGCCATCGTCATCACGCGCTGGTCGGTTGTGAGCTGCTGGAGCACCCCCAGATTGCCGCTCGTACAGACCACCGCCAGCCGGTCTCGACTGGTAAGATATTGATCCAGAAAGCTTTTTAATGACTTGCGAAGTGCGGTGATGTTACTTGGACTGATGTGCAGATCATCCACGACCATCACAAAGGTCCGGCTGCCAGCTTCGGTCGCGGACCCACTTTTGGGCTTTGGCACAGCTTTTGGGTTGGCGTCTGAAGGACCAAATTTCCCAGTCACTTTCGACCAGAATGCAATATCCTGAACCTTGCTGTTTTCAAGGAGTTCGAAATCCTCTTTGCGTAAATCGCGCACCGGATTGCCATTTTTATCGGTCACCACCGCGTCAACCTGGAGCAATTCCGTACCAATTGAAAGCGCCGGCTCTTCCTGAGAATTTGTTTGTTCTGAAGGGGGTACAGGGTTTGATTCCTGTGCTTTGCACACCAGGCCCGCCACAAACACCAGCAATATTCCCCAAATGACGACACGCTTTTGAGCAATGACACACCACACCATACATTCCCTGCCCTTCCTAAAAAATCAGAAGTGAGAGATTGAGTTGTGACCTCGGATTTTGTGTCGGCCTGGTATTGAATGAAGAATTGAGAATTGAGAATGAAGGTTCTATTAAATTCAATGAACCAGGGTATTTAAGCTGGTTCAGAATAGATTCGAATTTGTGATTTGAAGATTTTAAACTCTGAACAGAAGATTTGGCCAGTCAGAATGGAGGTATTTCTGACTATTCATCAAGAAAGCGCACTGGTTCACTGTTGATATTAGCCAGTTTATTGGGTTCTCCAGAGTGTCTCATGATCCCTGATTGATCTAAAAAGTAACAATCAAATCCTCCACATAAAATGCCAGTGCGAATGCTCGGTGCCACCTGGATTTCATATCTGGCCGGAGCAGAATCTGTGGCCGGAAACATTTGAAACGAGACAATTCGATGCCCTTGATAGCCAACGGTTCCAATTCTTGATTCCAGTTCTGTCAATCCGTTGGGGAAATGTGGTGACGTTACAAGCTGTTCAACCCGTGAGGCATAGTGTCCATGAGTTTTACAATAGGCATCCTGGGCACTTCTTATCTTCTTTACAACTCGCTCTGCAATATGAGTATTCTGAAACTGGTTTCCCCCGCAGTTCCCTGGTAATGCTATCGCTCCTAAAATCAAAAATATAAGACCTGTGATGGTTAACTCTACCGGAGAGACACGGTGAGCCTGAAAGTTCCCTCGTAAACTGGCGATTAAAGATAGAAAACCAATCGTCGCCGGAAGAACAGTAAGGGTATACCCCATGCAGATTCGAGCCACGGTGAGCCAGTCAGGGTCAATTGGAAGCTTCACCAGATAGAAATCAAGCCTGGTAACCGCGCTCAGAATGCCCGCAATCAACAGGACAATGCAGAAGTTCATTCCCATCTGTACCTTGTATAACCACTTCCAGCGTTCAACGATGTTCCTTGAATTGAATTGGGGGCTCGTTGAATGTGGGAAATATGGGTTGAATTCCCGGCATTGCTGGCAGTGAGATGAATTTGGGCTCAGCACATCCGACTGATGGCAAATCTCGCACCTGATGGGGAGCGACTCGGCTTTTATTTTCATTGACTTATCTCTCGTGGGTTCTGGGCGGTGGCTGGCTTTTTTGGGTCTCCAGATTCGCGAATCACTCCGCTCTGGTCCAGGTAGTATTGATGATTTCCGCCCCGAAACATCCCGGTTCGAATTTGCGGAGCCACCTTGAGTTCATACCGGGCAGGGCTCCAGGATGTGGCTGGAAATGCTTGAAATGATTTGAGTTGATACCCGGCAAACCCAATCGTTTCAAGCGCCGCTTCACGTTCGGTTAAGGCTTTCTCAGGCTGGATGTGTGAAGTCAACCAGGCCAAAGTTGGAGCGTACTGCCCTTTTCCGGGCCCGTTTCGATAGGCTTCCTGGGCACGATGAATGTTCGTCAATGCCCGAATGATTGCCTCCCGGTTTACCGAACGCCGGGCTGAGATTGGCCCAGGGAGCATGGTAAAAAAGATGACAGCCACCACACAACCGACAACAAACCATCCGACTTCTCTTTCTTTGAGAGATGTTGTGTCAGCCCGAATAAAAATCATTATTTTCACAAACCCGATTGAGAGTAACGTCAGGAATGCCACCAAAAACAATCGTTGCTGAAAAACTCCAATCCAGTCCAAATCAAATGACAGCGGTGGAAGCAGGTCACCAATCAACGGCAACCCAAAAAACATTCCAAAAACGGATAGATAAAAACTGATTTTCAACCCGGAGAGCACCTTTCGAAGTCGCTTTAATCCTGGAGTTTCGGGGGCTGGTTCTGGGGCTGGCTCAGGTGACACTACAATCCGGTAGTTTATGGTGCGACATCGTTGGCAATGATTTGAAACCGGGTCGAATTCATCTGACTGATGGCAAATTTCACATCTGGTTGGGAGTGATTGAGACTTGATTTTCATCGGCGCACCTCGCCAATTGTATGTGCTCAGGCTGAAACTACATCATTCGACCGGTTCGCTCTGGGCGGTAGCCGGCTGGTGCGGGGATTCTGATCTTCGGATAACACCGGTTTGATCAATGAATAACCTGAAGCTCCCACTTTTTAACATACCCGATGGGGTTTTGGGAATGACTTCGATTTCATATTCTGGCGGAGTCCTACATTTACAGGGAATAAACCCTGGTCTGGCCGTGACCGTGGGCTTCGCACCACGGCTATTACACAGCGACCCTGCGGGCCTAATGGTCCATAGCCCATTTTCTTCAGCCCGTTTTCTTCAGCCCGATGTCTTCAGCCCCGGTTTTCTCACCCGAGCCCAATCAACGGCCAGTAAAACAGGCTCACCAGCACCATCACGATTGATTCGACCACGGCAATGACGGCACCAAATTTGACAATGTCACGCGCTTCAAAATACCCGTAGGAATAGCCGATGATGACAATTGTTGATTGATAGACAAACACTTTGCAGGCACCGGCAAAGGTCCAGATGAGTCCAATGGCCACCGGGTTTAACTGATTCGCCTGGGCAAATTTCAGGAGCGGCGTCATGGACGTGCTCAACATCGAAATTTCGCTTCCTAGAAATAGATGGTAGCCAAAGGCCGTCCAATAAGTCGTCAACACCGCACCAATTTTGGTTGTCACCAGCGGCGACATCCATCCAAACATTACCGAGGTCATGGCGTCGGTGGCGCCGGTTTGGACCAGAACAATTCCCATGCTGGCGGCTGTACCCACAAAAAACGCCGGTAAATAATTTACTTTCTTCAAATCATCTGATTGTAACAATCCAAAAAATGGTATGGCCGCCAGTAAACTTACTGCAATTCCGATTTTTGCAGGAGAAATATGATGCCAGAAATCAGTAATCCACAAACTCAAGGCAATCGTGGCAAAAACGGCGGCCCAGATTTTTGGCCTGGACCAGCCTTCAATTTTTTTGAGTTCTTCCCGTAAATAAACCGCGCTTTCAACCAGACTTTCTTTCTCAGGAGGAAAGAGCCAGAGCGTCAGCCGATAACACACCCACAGCGAAATCAATGAAACCGGTAAAAAAGCCAGAAACCAGTAGCTCCAAAATACCTTCACGCCGGTTTGGGCTTCGATCATGTCACGAGCCATAATGGATGACGCCCCGGCAATCACCATTTTGTTAAATAAACTGGCACCATAGGTCAGCACGACAAAGATGCCGCGTCCGACGTTGCTTCCGGGCTTGAATCCCGTGGCCTCCATAATGCCGAGTGCAATGGCTGCTTTGATCACAACACAGGCTGGTCCGGAAGGAACCATAAACGTCAGCACAATTGAAAGCACGGTAAAGCCGAAAATCAGTCGGGAGTAGGTGTTCCCATACTGCAACATCACCCAGTAGGCCAGATGCCGGGTCAGCCCGGATTGTGTCAACGCCGTCCCAAAAAGCACCGCGCTGTAACAAAACCAGGGTGTGGACGTCGCAAACCCGCCAAATGCTTTTGAGAATTCGACAACGTCGCACACCCAGAACAAAAAGCATCCGATGAGCCCGACCAGCGTATGCGAAAAAATTTCAGTTCCCCAGGCCGCAATCATCAAACTGGCAATCGTCAGCGCTTTTCGACCTTCGGGTGAAAGTGAAAGCGGCGAAAACCAGACCATCAGCGGAAAAACAATCACCACGATCACCTTCCAGATTGGAAAGGTATCGTGGGTGTTTGGTGTGATTTCTTTGGGTTGTGACATTGGACGAGAACCATTGAGGGTTCGGGGTTGCAGGGTTTTCGCCGCGTAGCGGTGGTTGAATTGAGGCAGATCGTTTACGGCCTGCAACAAGGTGACAGGTAACAGGGTGACATGGGATTTTTTTCATCCCTCATCCCTCATCCTTCATCCCTTGGTTTCGGCCCGGAACCCTGTTTTCAAAACACGAGCTTTAGCGCAAACTGCAATTCACGTGAGTTTCCCGAAGTGCTAAAGATTTTCCCGGCACTCGAAGAAGGTTGAAATGAGGCGGGAATATCGTCATCCGCTGGAATGAAGGTGTACAGGGCTTCGCCTTCCTCGGAATTGGAAGGGATGTCGAAATTGGTTCGATTCAACAAGTTAAAGAATTCGGCTCGGAATTGAAGCCGCACCCGGCGATCAGTGAAAAATTCTTTGGTCAGTGCCAGATCAAGGCTCTTGTAATTCGGTCCAGTCAAAATATTTCGGCCCGCGTTGCCTCGAACTCCCGGTTGAGGCGGCGTGAAGGCCGTCAGATTAAACCACTGCGTCGAGGTCTGACCTTTTGACGGCGTAAAGCTCACTCCTGGAACGACATCCGGACGCGAGACATTGGCATCGGTTCCATCCTGATCCTGGTCGCCAATCAACACTGGCGAATACGGAACACCCGACTGGAGCGAAATAATAGCTGAAACCTGCCACCCATTGAGCAAATTGGAAAGCAGGGGGTTGGTGGTTGCGATCTTCGGCAGTTGATAAATCAAATTGGTGGTAAAGCTATGTCGGACATCGAAATCCGAAAGTCCACGGTCAAGTTTTCGATTGTATGGATCAAACGCCCGCGATTGACCATTGGAAAATTCCAGCCGCCCGGCAACACCCGACCGCTCATCAATGGATTTGCCGTAGGTGTATGCCAGTTGAAAGTCTAACCCATAGCGCAACCGTTGCTGGGCATTCACACTTACGGCATGATAATGCGAGTTAAAGCCCTGGAAAATCCGGCGGACTTCCCCAAACTTCGGATTTCGCCGTTTGCTCCCCTCCGGGAAAAATTCGCGTCCATCCGGCAACCGTTGTGGAAAGGCCGTATTGACATCTCCTTGACCAAACAAATTGACCCCTCGTGACCCCAGATAGGCGACCTGGACCACCATCCCCTTGAAGTCCTGCTGGATATTGAGGTTGTACTGCATCACATAGCTGGGTCGGAGATCATGTTGAATGGCCTCCGTTGCCAGGTCAGCACCTTTAAACGCCCCAGGATTGACCGGCAACATCGGCACCGAGGAAATCACACCCCGGTTCACAAATGGTAATGTTCGGAAGATGGCATTGCGGTACGTTTGAAACAACGGCTGGTCGTAAAACATCCCAAACCCGCTGCGAACAATGGTTTTTCCCCGTCCGGTCACATCCCAGGCCAGCCCTACCCGTGGGGCAAAGTTGTTTCGGGTCAGGGTGAAATAATCGCCGCCAACCGTCACTTCCGGATCTGAAATATCGCGCAAATTAGCAATTTTGCCGTTGACTTCTTTGGGCGTGGTAACCGTTTCATACCGCAAACCCAGATTCAGCGTCAACCGGTCAGTCAACCGCACATTGTCTTGAAGGTAAAATCCGACCAGCGTTTGGCGCAGCCCCCGAATAAAGTCGGAATCTGCCGAAGCTCCCTGAATTTCCCGCACCTTAAAGGCGAGCAAATCCGCCAGCGACCGAAATCGTAGCTGCCCTCGCGTCCGGCTTTCAGACTGGCCGTTGTATTGCAGTCGTGACACATTTCCGCCAACTTTGAGTGTGTGACGACCAAACGTCATGATCAAATTGTCGGTAAACTGAAAATGGTTCAACCGAAAGATTTTCGGATTGGTCCGGTCAGTCCCGATATCGGTCAATCCGGAAACGTTGATCTCACCAAGTCCCTGTCCAGCAATCAATTGCAGCGTTCGGTCAGTCTCGGGTACAAGTTCGGACGGGGACGTGCGCACAAATCCAAACCGGGCTTCATTGAGAATCGTGGGAGAAAAAACGTGTTTTTCTTCCAGCGTGAGGTAGTGCTTGCGGTTATCGGAAAGATTTGGAAATTCGGGAAAATTGCGTGGGAGCAACTGCTGGGAATCTTCAATCGTGTACGTTCCAAACAACGAATCCCGGTCCGACAGGTTGATATCAAACCGGCTGGTCAGGAAATTCGCATCCGAAAACCGATTGGTGGTGCCGATAAATTCAGCCGTTCCACGACTGAGTTGAGTGCCATTGGCCTGCGGGTATAAATCCAGAATCGGCACCGCTCGTGGGTCAATCGAAATCGGATTTGCTCCGGGCAGAATTCCCATCCGGGCGCTGGCATCAGGCACAATCGCAATCCGGGTAATGCCTTTTCGTTCGCGAAGGGCTTCGAAATTGGCAAAGAAAAAAGCTTTATTTTTGACAATCGGCCCCCCGACCGCTGCGCCAAACTGGTTGCGGCGAAACGCCGGTTTTTCTTTATCGAAGAAATTGCGGGCGTCAAAAATGTCGTTGCGGAGAAATTCAAACACCGAGCCGTGAAAGTCATTGCTTCCGGATTTGGTCACTGCGAGGAATACACCGCCCGCCGCCCGGCTGTATTCCGCGCCATAATTGTTGACCAGGACGCGAAATTCTTTCACGGCTTCGACCCCGATGAGCAGGCCCTGAGCACTTCCGGGGGTGTTGTTGAGTGCATCGTTGATGACCGTGCCATCGAGGGTAAACACATTTTGGGTTGGACGAGCACCAGAAACTGAAAACCGTGCCCCCTGACCCGTGCTGCCTGACTGCACGCTCGCCCGACTGTTGACCACTCCGGGTTGCAGCAAAATCAGTTGGGTCAAATCACGACCATTGAGCGGAAGGGCCGGCACCTGACGATCAGTGACCAGACCGCTGATGGTTGAAGTGGAAACTTCGATCAGCGATGGCTCACCGGTGATCGTGACGACTTCCTGAACCGGTATCACCTTTAAAATCAAGTGAATACTTTTTTCTTCCGCCACCGAGGTAACCAGTTCATCGAGCCGGGCTTCGGTAAACCCGGATTTCTCAGCCTGAACCGAATACCTTCCGGGAGGCAATCCAAAGATCGAAAACGATCCATCATCCGCACTGACTGTCTTGCGGGTTAGACCAGTTTCCAGGTTTTTCACAGTTAAAGCGGTTTGGGACACCGGGTGATGTGACTCATCCCGAACCGTGCCGGTAATGGCCGAACTGGTGACCTGGGCCGTGGCTGGCACAATACAAAACCACAGGCAAAGGCAGGCACTGAGCAGAAATTTGATGTGTGTCATAGAGAGAATAGCTCCTGACTGGCATCAGGAGGGGCATCGAGAGAATTTTTGAGGTGTTGGCTGCGCAATCTAGTGGAAAGAAGCTGGAAATGCCAGACAGAAATTGAGTTTTCAGAAGAAGAAACCACGGAATACACAGAACACACAGAAAATAAATCCAAATATAGATCAGGAAAATATTGACTGAGAAACGATAGCTTTGAAAACACGCCAATCAGGAAGCTGGTCGCGGGTAACCTGGATTCACCGGCCAGTGGCAGACACTTGAGCAGACCAGTTTTTGATTCTCATCAAAATAGAATCGCATGACGATAATCCAGTGATGGAGGTAATTGCGGCCTGTAATCGGCGTCCAGGCGGTGATTTTCTGCTTGATATTTGTCTCAATCATTAGACAGTGGGACTCTTTGAGGTCCTGGCTTCGATTTTCGGTACAAAAAACATCGTCGGCAGTAATTGGCTTGAGTGGATCGTGCTGGAGGGTTCGAGTTTCTAAAAAATTCAGCACTTGAGAAACGTCCGATGTCCCTGGTGTCAGATTTTTATTGATCTGTTCAGTTAGTAAATCAACCGTCAGGGGGCGAGCCGGGTCAATTTCCTTGACGATTGGAGGTGGCTGTTTTTCAAACGACCGAATCCAGGATAGCCACAGGGTAATTGCACCAGCGCCCAGTGACACAATCACCGTCACCGCCAATCCAACCCCGGCAACTATTTTCCACACTACCACCTGTGAAGCTGGTCGGTGGCGCTCAACCACGCCCTGACATCGCGTGCAGTGAATCGCAACCGGATCAAATTGATCTGATTGGTGGCAAATTTCGCACCGTGTCGGCTGTTTTTCGGCTTTGAGAAGAAATGCCATACCGCGACCTCAATACTTCACCTCGAACCGTTCATTAAAAGCATCCACCACTTCCAGCAACTCAGCCGGGAGTTTTCTCCGAACAAACTCAATGATTTCAGAGGGAATGTGCCGGTAATAGGCTTGGGCGATACTGCCGGCAATACAGGCCATCGTATCACTGTCCCCGCCCAGCGAAATTGCATTGCGAATGGCACTTTCGAAATTGTCTGACTCCAGAAAGGCAACGATAGATTGCGGCACCGACCCCTGACAGGTCACATCGAAAAAATAAGCTGGCCGAATTTCATCCAGTTTTTGATCCAGATCATATTGAAAACAGGTTGCGATGACCTGCTTGATAGCAGCTTTTTCAACGCCGGTTCGGGCCAGAAAAATGCAGGCGGCCACGGCTTGCGCGCCTTTAATACCTTCAGGATGATTATGGGTCACCCGGGCGGTTTCCCGGGCCTCGAAGACCACATCTTCAAGTGAATCAAAGGCATAGCCGACTCCGCTGACCCGCATGGCTGACCCATTGCCGCAACTGTTATACGGCGCATAGGAATCATCCTGCGCCCAGTGGTCAAACCGGTCGCCATACCCGGCAAAGGGATAGCGGCGGGCAAAGGTCTTCAATGCTTTGCCATACTCCCGGTTTCCAAGCAACGCCGACGCGACCGCCACGGTGAGCACCGTGTCATCCGTAAATCGGCTGTATGGGTTTAACCACTCGAAATCCTTTGTTTTCACCGGGTTGATTTCATAGAGTGAGCCGATCATATCTCCGCAGATGGCGCCAAAAACCATGTAGCCTCCTTTGACAGAAAGGACATAAAAGACGAAAAGGACATAAAGTTGAAAATTCCAGAATCCATAGCCATCAACCTGAAATACCTCTATCGTTTGGGAGCAAAAACCCTCGATTCATTGACAGTCAAATAATTTAAATAAATAGAGTTAGTGAACTACTGACTACTGACTACTGACTACTGACTACTGACTCATTATGTCAAAAAAACCTAAAAAACCTTCAGATTTTGATTCAATCAGCCCGCTGGCTTTTATGGTCGAATCCTCGGATGATGCCATCATCGGCAAAAGCCTGGATGGAACAATTCAAACCTGGAATTCCGGTGCGGAACGAATTTATGGCTACACGGCGCGGGAAGCAATTGGCCAGTCCATTTCCTTTCTCACCAGTCGGGATCGCCCAAATGAAATTCCCCGGATTCTGGATCAAATCCGCTGTGGAGAACGTGTCGCCCATTACGAAACGGTTCGGGTCAGAAAAGATGGTCAGCCGATTGATGTCTCATTGACCATTTCACCGATCAAAAATGCGACGGGCGAAATTATCGGCGCGTCAACCATTGCCCGTGACATCAGTGTGCAAAAACAGGCCGAGCAAAAGCTCAAAACACGAGCCCAGCAACAGGCAGTTGTCGCCGAACTCGGGCAGAAGGCATTAAGCAATACTCCGGCAACCGAATTAATGGAGACTGCCGTGAACCTCGTCACTCAGATTTCAGGGTTTGGGTTTTGCGGTGTGGTGGAATACAACCTGAATGAAGATACTACTTTTTTCAAGTTTGGAGGAGGTTGGGAGGACAAACAATTTCGAGACATGAGGTGGCCTGTTGGAAATACCAATTTCTGGAACAAAGTGGTACAAGAAAAACAACCCATTTCTTTTGAAAGAATTCCAGGGGATGCTTCCCCGACCGCCCCAGGTCAACCTCAGGCTCTGGGAGAATTCAAAAGTTTGTGTACCTTGATTCCAGGAAGTTCGCATCCATTTCAGATTTTGGTTGTTTTTTCTCCCAGCCAGACCCGTTTTGGCCCTGAAGACAGTTACTTTTTGCAAGCCGTGGCCAATATTCTGGCAACCGCGTTTGAACGCAAACGAGCGGAAGAAAACCGCTCTCGATTGCTCGAACGCATGATGTCATCTCAGGAACAGGAACGACGCTGGATTGCCCGCGAACTTCACGACGAAACCGGCCAATCGCTGACCTCGCTGCTGGTTGGATTGCGAATGATTATGGATGCTTCCAGTTTAAAAGCCGCACGCGAGCAGGCTGACCGGTTACGAAAAATCACGATTCAAACGCTTGATAACATTGGCCGTCTGGCGCGGGGGCTTCACCCAAGCATTTTGGATGATTTGGGGTTGGTCATTGCCGTCAATCGCTATGCGGCGGAATATCAGACGAGTTATGGCATTGAAACCGAAACGTTGAGTGAAGGCATGGACCAGCCCGAACTCCCCGCCTCAATCAAAATCACGCTGTATCGGATTTTTCAAGAAGCGCTGACCAACGTGGCCAAACACGCCCAGGCTACAAAAGTCACAATCAGTGTGAAACGCCAGCCCAACACAATTACCTTGCAGGTCAAAGATGATGGAATCGGGTTTGACCTGGAATCAGCGCTTCGGAGTTCATCTCATTCGCTTCATTTAGGGCTATTGAGCATGCGCGAACGAGCCAACCTGCTTGGCGGCCATCTTCAAATTGTGACGGCACCCAGTTGCGGCACCACGCTGACAGCCGTGATTCCCCTCACCGAAGCCATTTTGGCCCGCCAGTGATTGGGTTCAGGGTTTTTGAAATCGAAAAGGACGAAAAAGACAAACCCCAAACCCCAAACCCCGAACCCCGATGTCCTTGTCAGGATAACCCTTACAAAACCCCCATTTTTCACGATTTTCCCTGCTAGACGGAGCGTGACTTTCGGCGCACTGTATCTTCAAACGCCCCTTTGTGACTGGCTTCACCGGCCAGGAGCAGATCGAGAGCTTTCAACGGTTTGAAATACAGGTATGCAATTGACGGTGGCCGAAGCAGCCCACTTGCTTCAAGTATCAGAAGAAACCATTTACAAATGGATCCGGGTGGAAAACCTGCCCGCCCTTTTGTTCAATGGTCAATTCTATTTCAACCAGGTGCGACTGGTTGAGTGGGCGCATGGCAACCACATTGCAGTGGCCGTTGAAAGCTCTCCCGATTTGCCCTCGCTTGAATCGGCTTTCCAGCCTGACAATCTCCTGGCCAATATTGCGGGAGCCACGATTCCCGAAGTTCTGCAGCAGACAGTTGAGCGGTTGCCAATCTCAAATCCAGCAGATCGAGAGTTTCTCTATCAAATGCTCTTGACCCGCAAACAATTTGGCATTACCGCCTTTGGAAACGGAATTGGGATTCCTCGCGCCCGGAGCCCGATTGTACTCCCAAACCTCAAACCTTCAATTGTATTGAGTTATCTTCGGACACCGTTTCAGTTTACTGCCTCTGACCACATTCCGCTGCACGCGCTTTTTTTGTTTATTTCTCCGACATTCCGCATCCACCTGCACTGGCTCTCCCGATTGGGAAGAATCCTGATGGACGCGCAATTTTCCGAACTGGTCAGGAAACAGGCTGATTTTCAATCAGTTCGGCGCCGATTACAGACGGTTGAGTCGTCACTGAAATCTGACGAAAGGACCATTCAATGAGTTTGGGGTTGATCCTCACCGCCATCATTCTGTGGAGTGTCAGTGGAGTCCCCGGTTGTTTCTTTCAAAGGACTTCACCGGCTGGCCAGCGATTGTCAGTTGGGTTGTCCTTGCTCGGTTCGATGGTGGGACTGGTTGGGGCGGCAATTGCGTTTCAACCCCACGGTGCCACCTGTAACTCCCTATCCTGGAATCTTCCAATCGGCTCTGTTTCGGTGTCGGTGGATGCGCTTTCAGCCGCGTTTTTGATTCCGATTTTCTTGATTTCAAGCATCGGTGCGGTTTATGGATTGGCCTACTGGAAACAATCAGAACATCCGACAAATGGGCGAAAACTCCGTCTGTTCTATGGTTTGATGACAGCGAGCATGGCCCTGCTGGTGATTGCCCACGATGGAATTTTCTTTCTGATGGCCTGGGAAGGAATGGCGCTTTCAGCCTTCTTTCTGGTCACGACCGAAGATGAAAAACCAGAAGTTCAAACCGCTGGTTGGATCTATTTTGTCGCCACGCATCTAAGTACATTGCTCTTGATTGGCTTTTTTGCCCTCCTGGGAAGCGTTCGCGGGTCATTTGCCCTTGATCCAATTCTTCCAGGTTCGATTTCTCCGACGGTTGCCAATGTGCTGTTTGGTCTGGCACTGGCCGGATTTGGAATTAAAGCCGGGTTGTTTCCGCTCCACATCTGGCTGCCATCAGCCCATGCCAACGCCCCAAGCCATGTTTCGGCTTTTCTTTCGGGTGTGCTCATCAAAATGGGTGTGTACGGCATCATTCGCGTGGCCTGGCTGTTTCCCCAACCACCGCTCTGGTGGGGGTCACTGGTGCTCATACTGGGCGTGATTTCCGGAATTCTAGGCGTTGCCTTTGCGCTGGGTCAGCATGACCTCAAGCGGTTGCTGGCTTACCATAGCATTGAAAACATCGGCATCATTTTTATTGGATTTGGACTGGCACTGGTCGGACGAGCAATGAACCAACCTGACTGGACAACGCTTGGGCTGGCCGGAGCGATTTTACACGTCTGGAATCATGGCCTGTTTAAGGCGCTGCTGTTCCTGGCTGCCGGGTCGGTCATTCACGCGACGCATACCCGAGAAATTGACCATTTGGGTGGTTTGGCAAACCAGATGCCGAAAACAGCCCTGTGTTTTCTGGTTGGCGCAGTGGCAATCTGTGGCCTGCCGCCGCTCAACGGTTTTGTCAGCGAACTGTTGATTTACCTGGGGTTATTCAAAGTTCTGATCAGCCCAAATTCAGCAACCTGGGGGGTCGCAACCGTGGCCATTCCGGCTCTGGCTCTGATTGGTGCGCTGGCTGTTGCTTGTTTTGTCAAAGTGTATGGCGTGGTCTTCCTTGGTGAATCGCGAAGCCCAGAGTGCCAGTCTGCTCACGAATCAAGCCCACTGATTCTCAATCCAATGAGTGTTCTGGTGGGCCTATGCTTTCTGATTGGAATGATTCCGTTTCTGGTTGCGCCACTCTTACAAACGGTCATACAAAGCTGGTCGGCCCCAGCCACCTCAACCACGCTGTCACAACTGGCACCGCTCGAATGGTTGAGTGGGGCCGGGATCTTTCTGGCGGCTGGTTTTCTGCTTGGCGGCTGGTTTTTGGTGCGACGTATCCCTCGTTCGATTGGAACCCCAATTGGCACCTGGGATTGCGGATATACGGCGCCGTCATCAACGATGCAATACACGGCCTCATCTTTTGCGCAAATTCTGGTGTTACTTTTGAGCTGGGCGCTTTTTCCCAAGGTTCCACGGCTTGAGATTACCGATGCTTTTCCCAGGCCGGTTACTTTTCATAGCCGGGTGCCGGACACCGTGCTTGATCGGGGATTGCTCCCAGCTTTTCAACAGCTTGCTCAGGCGGCTGTCCGACTGCAGGCGCTGCAGGATGGACACACCCAAACTTACATTTTTTATATTTTCATCGTGTTGCTGATACTCCTCATTTTGAAATGAATCGATGTCAGTCAGTAGTCAGTAGTTCATTAAGTTTATTTGATTGAATTACTTGACTGTTTTGTAATGCGGGGATCCCATTCCAAAATGGTATCAGTCCACGAAGTAGAGGAAGGCTCGTAGCCCAGGGTGAGTCTTCGAACCCTGGGAATCCTTAAACCTATGCGACCGATACTCTTGCAAGCCTTTCTACATGTGATTCTGGTTTTGACCGTGCCGCCGCTGCTGTTGGGCATTATCAATAAAACCAAAGCGTTTTTTGGTGGGCGAGCCGGTCAACCGTTGCTTCAAGCGTACTATGATTTGATCAAGCTCCTTCAAAAGGAAATGGTCTTGAGTCGGACCACAACCTGGGTTTTTCTGGCAGGGCCAGTCATCGGACTGGTCACCGTACTGGGTGCTTCACTGGTTATTCCGTTGGGTCACCATTCGGCCCCCGTTTCCTTTGACGGTGACATGGTGTTACTGGCGTACCTGCTTGGAATGGGACGCTTTTTCACGGCTTCGGCAGCGCTTGATACAGGTTCTGCCTTTGAAGGAATGGGAGCGGCGCGTGAAGTTTCATTTGCCTGCCTGGCTGAGCCAGCCCTGTTTTTGGGGTTGATGGCGATGGCAAAACTGACCCATTCCATCAACTTAACCACCATGTTTGGTGGTTCATATGCTGGAAACTGGGGATTGGCGGCGGCCCCACTGGTGCTGGTCACGGCAAGCTGGTTTCTGGTGCTGCTGGCGGAAAATTCCCGGATTCCCTTTGACGACCCCAACACACACCTGGAACTGACCATGATTCACGAAGTCATGGTGCTTGATCATAGCGGACCGGCATTGGGGCTGATTTTGTATGGCGCCGCCATCAAGCTTTTCCTCTTTGCCGCGCTGGTCCTCAACCTGGCCGTTCCCATCAGGCCGGCGCATCCGGTAGCCGCCTGGGGCTTGTTTTTGGTGTCGCTGTGGTTGCTGGCGGTTTTGATTGGCGTGATTGAATCAATTATGGCTCGACTCCGACTGGTCAATATTCCCAAACTGCTGGTTTCAGCCTGCCTGCTGTCGGCGTTTGGCGTCATCTTGTTGGTCCGATGATGATTACAACTGATTTTATCCTCAATTCCTTGCTCGTTCTGGTGGTACTGCTCAACTTTCCAATGCTGGGGTCCAGTCGAATGCAGGCCGTGATTCGGACGGTTGCGCTCCAGGGTTTTCTTCTGGGATTGATGCCACTGTTTGGACAAAACCAGATTCGGTGGGAACTGCTTGTCATTTGTTTGCTCACCATGGCTATCAAGGGTGCCTTTATTCCGTGGTTACTCATTCGGGCGCTTCGGGAAGTTCGCATTCAACGCGAAGTCTCTCCCGTGCTTGGGTTTACACCGTCAATCTTGCTTGGAGGTCTGGGCACCGGACTGGCGGTGTTGTTTGCCAATACCCTGCCGTTAGCACCCAATCAGGCCAACACGTTGATTTTGCCGGCATCATTTTCGACGGTTTTGACTGGTTTTTTGATCCTGACAACACGGCAAAAAGCTATTACTCAGGTGGTTGGGTATCTCACGCTTGAAAACGGGATTTTTATTTTTGGGTTACTTCTGCTCGATGCCGTGCCATTTCTGGTCGAAACCGGTGTGTTGCTGGACCTTTCAGTTGGCGTCTTTGTGATGGGTATTAT
The DNA here is from genome assembly GCA_016208495.1 of Acidobacteriota bacterium. Classification (NCBI taxonomy): domain Bacteria; kingdom Pseudomonadati; phylum Acidobacteriota; species Acidobacteriota bacterium. The sequence continues at coordinate 41,179 of JACQXX010000076.1, forward strand.
TTTGAGGTACATCCAGCGGACCTTTTCTTCTCTGGAAGCCGCACCGCTGACAACCGTGCAGGAGTGAGGAAATTTAGGGTTCAGGGTTCGGGGTTCGGGGTTCGGGGTTCAACGACGGAAAGGACATAAAGGACATAAAAGCTATGGGATGCGGGTGTGTTGAATCATTGCCCTTTCGAAAACCCCGAACCCCGAACCCCGAACCCCGAACCCCGAACCCCGAACCCCGAACCCCGAACCCCGAACCCCGAACCCTGAACCCTAATGGTATTATCGTGTTACTTATCCTTCTTTTTACAATTCCACTGGTCGCCGCCGGCATTGCCTATGTCATCCGGTCAAACTGGGCCCGGCCAATGATATTACCCGTAGTCGCACTGGCCCATCTGGTGATGGTGGTTCTCGCTTTAGATCAAGAGACGATTCAGATTGAAACTGGCTGGTTGCAGTTGGACCCGCTCGGAAAAATTGTCCTGCTCTCGATCAGCATCCTGTTTTTTTGTTGCTCGCTTTATGCGCCGGGCTACCTTCGACTCCGACAGGACCGACCCAATCAGGTATTTTGCGCCTGTCTGCTTATTCTCTTGGGAATGATGTCGCTGGTGGCGTTTACTCATCATCTGGGGTTGATGTGGGTGGCCATCGAAGCCACATCGTTGGCCAGTGCGCCGTTGCTGTTTTTTAATCGAACCCCGCACTCGCTCGAAGCCGCCTGGAAATATCTTCTGATTTGTTCGGTTGGGATTGCCCTGGCGCTGCTCGGGTCTTTTTTTCTGGCCTACTCATCACTCTACAGCGGATTGGAATCAACGCTGTTGTTCGACGATCTGGTAAAGTCCGCGCCTCAGCTTTCAAAGCCCTGGTTGCAGGCGGCGTTTATCACGCTCCTGGTCGGGTATGGCACCAAAATGGGCCTGGCGCCGATGCACACCTGGAAACCGGATGCCTACGGTGAAGCTCCAGGAATTGTTGGGGCGTTGCTGGCTGGCGGCGTCACCAGTTGCGCGTTTATTGCCATTTTCCGGGTCACGACAATTTTGAATGCCGCTCAGGAATCACGCTTTTCCAGCAAGATTTTGATTGGAATCGGCCTTCTTTCAATGGCGGTTGCCGCCGTGTTTATGGTGCGCCAGAAGGACTATAAACGAATGCTGGCCTATTCGAGCATCGAACATATGGGCATTTTGGTGCTGGGAATCGGACTCGGGGGGCCGGGAATATTCGGCGCCCTCCTTCATCTCTTAAATAACGCGTTTGCGAAAGGGGTTCTTTTTTTGTCTTCCGGAAATATCCACCGGGCCTATGGCAGCAAATCAACCGATCAGGTCCGTGGCGCACTCGTCAGGCTTCCGGTTTCAGGGGCATTATTTCTTGGCGGATTTATTGCCATCACTGGTTCCCCGCCGTTTGGGCCCTTTATGAGTGAATTCATTATTGTCCGACAAGCCTTTCAGACCGGGCGATTTGGCGTGGTCGGACTGATGTTGGTGCTCTTGCTCGTCATTTTTATCGGGATGGGAAACACGGTTTTGGCGATAGTTCAAGGCACACCGGGACCGGCTGGCGTACCTGGAAATTTTCACGATACCCCGCAAACGGTATTTCCAATTATCTTATTGTTTCTGCTTGTGTTAGGGCTTGGGGTATTTCTTCCATCACCACTGGCCAATTTACTGAACGAAGCAGCGTTCTATCTGGAGGGCCACCCATGAGCGTGTTCACCTCCATGACAAACGGTCAGGCGACCGATTATCTCAACATTCCCACTCTGGATTTTGAAACATTTCGAGCCGAGTTGCTCGCGGGGGTTCAGCAAGGGCACCGGGTCGCTTCGTTTTTTGGGAAGGCTGCCGAAGAATCCCCTGGCGTGGAACTGGTTCTGGTTCTGGCTGATGATCAGCATAACCGCTTATTTATCGGGAAGACTTCCATTTCAGGCAGCCAGTTTCCATCAATGACGCCCGATTGCCCCCAGGTTCACCTGTTTGAACGAGAAATTGCCGAACAGTTCAATCTCCAGCCGATTGGGCATCCGTGGCTAAAACCAGTTCGCTTTGCGTCGCCTCTTCAATTCAGCGAGCTGGAAACAAGGCCCGTTGAACGCCCAACCATTGGACAAATGGATTTTTATCGAGTTTTTGGAGACGAAATCCACGAAGTCGCCGTTGGTCCAGTCCACGCTGGTGTCATTGAACCTGGGCATTTTCGGTTTCAATGTCATGGCGAAAAAGTGTTTCACCTGGAAATTTCGCTTGGCTATCAACACCGGGGGATTGAACCGGCGCTCATTGGTGGGCCACATCCATTAACCCCGCGCCAAATCGAAGCTATCGCAGGCGATACCACGCTTGGTCATGGGTGGGCCTATTGTCAGAATCTCGAAGCCCTGGCCCAAACCAGGGTCACGGCTCGCGAACAGGTAATTCGGGCGATTGGACTGGAGCTTGAACGACTGGCCAACCACACCGGCGATCTTGGCGCTTTGGCCGGAGATGTCGGATATCTGCCTACCCAATCATTTTGTGGGCGGATTCGGGGTGATTTCCTCAATATGACGGCAGTCCTTTGTGGCAACCGGTTTGGGAGAAACCTGCTGCGTCCGGGAGGAGTCCGCTTTGATCTTGATTCCAACCAGACCAAAGACCTCATTAAGCGACTTGAAATGGCTGAAACCGACCTGGTTTCGGCAGTTGAGTTACTTTGGGATACCCCATCAGTTTTAGCCCGATTTGAAAATACAGGTGTGGTCACTCGTGACCAGGGCCTTCAGTTTGGGTTCGTCGGTCCAACGACACGCGCCTGTGGTGTCGAGCACGATGTTCGGACTGATCATCCGACCGGGGTTTATCAGTTTGTCAATCTGCCGGTGGCCATGACGCATTATGGAGATGTGAATTCACGGGCGTACGTGCGGTGGCTGGAAATCCGTCGGTCCTTACGTTTTATCCGGGAACGACTCACTGCCATGCCCGAACCGCGCCCCGTCAGTACCACCGGCCCACTGGCGCCAAACAGCCTGGCCGTGTCGCTCATCGAAGGCTGGCGCGGAGAAGTGTGCCACGTTGCCCTGACCGATGCAGCAGGTCGTTTCTCGCGCTACAAAATTACGGATCCGTCCTTTCACAACTGGACAGCACTGGCACTGGCGCTCCGCAATCAGCAGATTTCAGATTTTCCGTTGTGCAATAAAAGTTTCAACCTGTCCTATTGCGGGCATGATTTATAGGGATTTGGAGTTGAAAAAACCGTGATTTCGAGGTGATTTACACCGCCCTTGCCCTGAACCCTGAACCCTGAACCAGATGACAAGGAGACAAGGAGACAAGGGAATTTTTTTCATCCCTCATCCTTCATCCCTCACCCCTTGAAAGAACCCTGAACCCTGAACCCCGAACCCTGAATGCCATGATCAAAGCACTTCTCGCTCGATTTCAACAAAAACACCGCACAATGTCCTTCCCTGATGGCCCACCGCCGGCCTTACCGGAACGCTTTCGGGGGCGTCCGATCCTGGATACCGCCAAATGCCCTGATGGCTGCCGAAAGTGTGCCGATGCGTGCCCGACAGCCGCCATTACCATTGCGGACAAAGCCCAAATTGACCTGGGAAGATGCCTTTTTTGCACCGATTGTCAGGATGCCTGCCCTCATCAGGTTGTGACGTATCTTCAAGACTATCGGCTTGCGACTCGTTCACGTGAGGCTCTGGTCGTCGCTCAGGATGAAGAACTGGTGCTGGCTGAGGCGCTCGATACCAAACTCCGGCGGTTGTTTGGACGCTCGTTGAAGCTCCGGCAGGTCAGTGCGGGTGGATGCAATGCCTGTGAAGCTGATGTGAATGTACTTGGAACTGTCGGCTGGGACATCGGGCGGTTTGGGATTCAGATGGTCGCTTCGCCGCGCCATGCCGACGGCTTGTTGATTACCGGATGCGTGACCGAGAATATGAAACTGGCGTTGGAAAAGACCTACGCGGCGGTGGCAGCCCCAAAACTGGTGATTGCGGTTGGTGCCTGCGCCATTTCCGGCGGACCGTTTCTCGACTTACCAGCCCAACACAATGGGGCAGCATCAGTCGTTCCGGTTGATTTGTACATTCCAGGATGCCCGCCACATCCGTTGACCATTCTGGATGGATTATTGCGCTTGCTGGGAAGACTGGAAGAATAGGGTTCAGGGTTCGGGGTTCAGGGTTTGAAAGACAAAACTGGAAGAGAACCCTGAACCCTGAACCCCGAACCCTGAACCCTGAACCCTGAACCCCGAACCCTGTCATTCAAAAAAGCTGGGAGCCACCAAATGTCCAGGATTCATGTTTTGATTGTTGACGATCATGCCATTCTGAGAGCCGGCCTCCGGATGCTCATCAGCGCCCAACCGGATATGGATGTGGTTGACGAAGCTGGAAATGGCCAGGAAGCAATGCAAAAAACCCAGGCCCTGAAACCGGATGTCGTGTTGCTTGACATCACCATGCCGGGAATCAACGGGCTCAAGGCGATTGAGGAAATCCTCCAGATTTGTCCGAAAACCAAAGTGCTGGTATTGACCATGCACGAAGACCCGGCCTACCTGAAATCAGCGCTGGCGGCAGGGAGTTTGGGGTATGTCGTCAAACGGGCGGCTGATTCAGAGTTGCTGGCCGCCATCCGCACGGTATATCGCGGGAAGGTGTTTATTGATCGCACGCTGGGTGATGATTTGATCCAGGATTTACTTGGGAAAAAAAACACGGACACCGACAAAAATACCGATGCCTTTCACCATCTTCTGAGCCAACGCGAACGCGAAGTCCTTCAACTTCTCGCCCAGGGGTACACCAATCAGCAGGTGGCAGCGTCACTGAGCGTCAGTATCAAAACGGCGGAAACCTATCGGGCACGGGTGTTTCAAAAACTCGGATTTCGAGACCGGGTGGATCTGGTCCGTTATGCGGTGGAAATCGGTATTTTAACTCCTGACAAATTGAGTTGACACGTCCCACCCAGGTCGCTCTGCTGAACTGACCATCCTCTGGTCACCTCTCAAAGTATTGGCCATAACACAAGCAATCAGGTATTGTTTTGACTTCAGGTCAATGAATTTCTCGGTGTCAGTCATCCTCAACCCGGTATTTTTCTGTTTGTAACCCGGTGGTTTAGCCATTGGAGGCATGTGAAAAACAGCCTCAATTGCTTTTGAGCCGACTGGTGTCATTTGACAAGCACCGCCGTTTGCCTGGAGGGTCAGATGTACAAATTGCGATTTGTTCATGTGATATGTCTTTTTGTAGGAATGTTATTTACCTGGATACCAGTGTTTGCACGTCAGGAAACGAAGAAGCCCGATCCGACACCGCAGGAATTAACTTCCCAGGCACTGGCCCTGGATGCTCAGGGGAAAAAGCTGGAAGCCTTTGCCCTTTTTTTCAATTTCCCTGGCGGTGAGAGTTATGCCGCAAAGATGGCAACAACCGACCCGAAAACCTACCTGGCGGAACTCGATAGGCTTGAAGCAACTTCAAAAAACCCTCGTAACCCGCGATTCTGGCTGGTTCGGGGGGATTTGTTGATGGCTTTGGGAAAAAATAAGGAAGCACTGGCAGCCTTCCGCAAGTTTGTGGCGGCAATTGGGAAAACACCCGATCAGACCTGGGACAAGGGATGGGTGCCCTCATTTTATTACCCTTTAAGTCCAACCATACTCGAATTACAGAACGGAGTGTTCCAGTTGCCTTTGACACGTGGTGGGATGGGAAGTCACGCTGATAACTGGCTGATCCAACGCTTCCTGACACTCGGCGCCTGGGATGATGCCGCCAAAGAATTCGAACGGATGTGGAAAGTTCATCAACTGGCGGCACAGGGGAAACAATTGTTCGGACCTGGGCTGCGGTTTGCGCTCGAATATGCTTTTTTTCTGACCAAATCCAATCAACCCCAAAAGAGTTGGGACCTTTTGCTCAATGTCTTTTTACAGCTTGATTTGGAACAAAATCCAGGATGGAGAGCCCGTTTCCAGAGCTTTCAGAACCAAACGAATCAGGCAACTCCGCTGCCCGTTGACAATGAAACCCTTCAAAACCTGGCCAGTGCTCACAGTGGATACTCACAAAGTGAATTTATCCGCCTGGCGTATGGATACTTTCAGTTGAATAACCAGACCGATGTTCTGAAGCAGGCGCTTGAGCGGCAAATCCGCCAGGGCCGGAACCAGGCCCGATGGGTGCTGGCGCGGATTTTGCAGCTTGAAGGAAACGAAGACCAGGCGCTGGCAACTGAACTGGAATATGTGCGTCAGGCCGGTTTTACGCCATTTACGGTCACCTATCGCTCAGGGCTGATTTATGAACGATATAACCGCCTGCGAGAAGCCACCGCCCTGTTGGAACAAACACTTCAGGCTGGGAACGTACCGATTTCAATCCCGGATCCGGATGACGTTGATCGTCTCGCAACGAAGGCATACAGCGAACCGGGCATGCCCACCTTTTTCACAGATTCTCTGCGTGAAAAAGTCTTTAACCGGCTGGTGGTTGATTATTTTATACTCGGCGAGACCGAAAAAGCTCTGGCCGCCGAATCACGATTACGCGGTCTTCAATCACCATTTGGATTGCCACGCTCAACTGCCCCTCGCAAAGAACAAACCAGTTCAAGTCCACCCACGACGTTCCCCTCTCAAAAATTCGAATTGGACCCCATCCCTGATGACCCGGTAGTCCTGATTCAAGCACTTGCGGCCTTGGCCAAACAAAAGAAAATGTATGAGGGAGAGTTCAAACGCTGGAAAGCCGTGATTGCCAGTCGAAACAAAGACCTGGTTCGCCCATTTTTGAATGCCCTGTTTGAGGCTGACCCAAAAAACCCGGTTTTTCTATTTGCTTTGCTCAAACCGGAAGGCGACTTAATCACGCCAGGGAGTCTTGTCTACTGGTTCAATCACCTCAAGATGAATGGCTCTGATGGTCAACCTCCGTTTTATTTTGACCACCTGGAGCCGACCCCGGCACTTCTCACCAACCTTGAACAACTCTCGACTCAATGGATTCGGCCAAATGATTCGGTGACTCGACAGAAGTTCTACCGAAACAGTGCGCTGGCTTATGCCTTGATGCGACTGTATGAAAAAACAGGTCAGGTTGAAAAAATGCTTCCCCTGGCTCTGAAGCTGGCTCAAGCCTGGAGTCAGGCTGATCTGACTCCCTTCTCATTCAACCGAATAGAGCTATTTCAGGGAAATACCGCCCTGACCATTGCCATTCAGCATTTGAACCGTGTGGAAGACCAAAAAACACTGCTCCAGGCGCTTGAATCATCTCCCTGGGAAGTTGCCACCACACAATTAAAACGGGTGATAGCTGGTCAAAAACTGGTCTCCGATCCGAAACCAAATCCGCCCTGGGCCAATACACCTCAAGGAATTCAGGTGTTCGGAGGCCATGAAAATGTACTGAGTTTGTGCCGTGATCAGAAGCAAGTCTATGTTGGTTACCCCTGGGGCGTGGCCGTCTATAATTTTTCAGGACAGTTACTCACTCAGGTGGCACTGGAATGTGCCGCGTCCCACCTGACGGTGATTCAGGATACCTTGTGGGTCGGAACCGAGCTGGGGGTGAGGCGAGTTGATTTGAAAACCTATGCGGTCAGTGGATTTCCGTGTGATCAGGAACTGTCGGAAAAGGAAAAGCGAGAGGCATATCAAACCACAGAGCTTTACAACAACCGGATTGTTCCCATTCCCAGCCGTCGAGAAAAAATAAACGCCGTGACCAGCCTGGCCCGGCAAGGTCACATTCTCTGGATCAGCACCCAAACCTCGCTTCGCAAATATGACACGCTCACCAGTGAATTGCGGGTCTATCCGTTCAAAGACCTGACTGATACGTCCAGCTATGAAAAGGTGAAATGGCTGATTGATAGAGGCTATATCTGGGTTCAAATCGGTCAAACCAGTGACAGAGATGAAAATCAAGTACTGAGCTTGAGATATGATCCAGCCACTGACAGTTGGACCAAACCTCAGTCTCCCCTCGCACAGGCAGTCCAACTGGTGGGATTGATCAACGGTAACGTCTGGGCCACTCTTTTTCAAAAGGAGAAAACTCAGATTCAAGGAAAGTTATGTCTGATTGACTCACAAACCTTGAACATCACTCCCGTTGAAATTGAAACCAGCCTTTCCAGACCGCAATCCTCCCTTGATGGCAGGGTCAGTTTTTATGGTCACTGGCAGGGGAAATTTGTTTTTGAGACACAAGGCGAGCTGCTCCTGGTTGATCCAACCACCAGAAAAGCCTCATTTCTGCGAAATTCAGCTTTGAATTCTGACGCTGAACGACAAGCCTTGCGGGCCCGTCAACACCAGGTGCTCACGGAAATGGAGTCTGATTTGCCTCTATCCCTGCGAACTGGTCGCATTTACCGGTTACCGGATGGCGGTATCGCTGGAATAGGGTGGTTCAGACCTGAATCAAAGAAAATGATCCCTCTGGACTATAACCCAACTTTTTGCCTTCGTTTGCCAGATAACTCCGCATTTGTGGGGTGCGTCACCTTTGGGGGGGACAACTATGCCCATCCAGATTATGAGTTCAGATCACGATACCAATACCAACCTCAATTTTTTGGTCAATCAGGAGGTCTCGGGATGCTCTCTGCTGAGGGTGATTTCCGTTTGCTTACGAAATCTCAGCACTGGGGGACGATTTGGGGCGATTATGTGAATTTTGTCGTGCCGGACAGCAACCATAATCGGATTTGGGTCGGAACTAATTTTGGAATCACCATTTTGAACCAAAATTTTCAGGTGCTTGGCAACCTCACGACCCGTGATGGACTGGCCTCCAATCTGGTGATGGCTGGCGCCATGGGGCAGCAACTGGCTGTGGTCAACAAAATCTCGAGCGATTCTGACATTCTCACCTTGATTGATCCAAAAACCAACCTGCTGACATCGTTAAGCTCCTTTGATGGGCTGCCGCCGTTACCAATCAAATCAGTGGACATCGAAGGTCAAAAACTCAAAGTTGAGTACTGGCCCAAATCCATCAATGACTTGAGAATCACGGCGTCGCCAGGGTTTTATGATTTCCAAACTCATCGCATTGAACGGTCGCTGGTGACCGATGGCACCGAGCTAAAGCCAGGTCCAGGGAATAATGAAGAAGGCATGCCCTATCTTGGCGGGCGAATTCAGTGGAAAAAGGTCATTGACGGAAAGACATTTGTTCTCGGCACGCGAGGACTGATGATTTTGCCCAATGCCGTGCTTCCGAAGATGACGACTTCGGAATGGCCGGTGAAATTCTCAAACCCGGCGCCAACTGAGCCCAAAAAACAGGCGACGTCTCCGCAGGCTTCGGCACAACAACCCATTGAGAACATTTTGGTTTCTCGACCAGTTCCTGCCCAGATGACGCCGTCACCGGGGCTTTCCACATACTTTCAGGCTGACCACCACTCACCGTTTCAACCGGTTTCGCTCTTTGCATCACCTCGTTTGGTTGAAAAGCGAATACCTGTTGATCAAGCGGCTCAGGTGAAACACCCGTGCGGTTCCGCCATCACTCCCGACTCAATTCAGCAACTTATCAATCGCCCGTTTGTTCGAGAAAACAATGATACTGAGCTTTGTTTTTACACGCTCGGGACTGCGGTTTCAGAGAATCCTGACCTCTTAAAACTGCTGCTCAATTCGCAACCTCAATCTGAAGGATACTTTCAGGCTTACCGGAACCTCCTGAAACGAATCTTTTCCTACGCCAATAAACGTGTTGTCTCCACCATTCATCAGGCGCTGGCCTCTCCAAATATGCTCGTGAGACGTAACGCCGCCTATGCCTGTGCGGGACTCAAGGACCCGGCTTCGATTCCGCTGTTGATTCAGGCCCTCAAAACCGAATCAGGTCTGGTCCGGGCCGGTGTAGTCTGGGCATTGGGGGAACTCAAAGCCCACGAAGCCGTGCCGGCGTTGATGAAAATTTACTTTGAAGGATTCACTGTCGGGCGGCGTTTCAGTCTTGGATTTCGAACAGATGAGTTGAACCGCGATCTGGAACGCCAGTACCAGAAATTGAAGGTGAGTACGGTACCGGTAACCCCACCTTTTGTTGACTATAGCTCAAACTGGTCCACGTCCTGGTTATTAGATTTCCGTACTTTGGATCAGGCGCTCATCGCGATTGGTCCCCAGCACACCCAACCCTATATCCGACTCCGGATCTATGAAGATCCTCTTTATGGCAGCGCACAGGCTCTGATGCAGTATCTGGCAGATTGCCCGCCGGCTGAGGTCGAACACAACAAAGGGATTTGCCGACACTTTGCGGAACAGAGGTCACTTTCAGCCGCCGTGAACCTGATCATTTGGGGGGACCAAACCATCGAGCCAGTTATTTTGGACTGGTTGAAAGATATCTCCTCTCGATCTTCTCCAACTAATTCCCGTTCAGGAGCAGCATTATCTGAACTCACTCGGGTAAAGGACAAATCACAACTCAGATTTGCCCGCCCGATTTTGCTTCAATTGGCCAACGATCCATCATTTGATTCGGAGCTTCGCAAAAAAGCTCAAAGACTGGCTCAGGAATAGAATTACCTGAGTACAACTCCCCATAAAAGAGGGATGAAATTCGACCACTCTCTGGGAGAAACATTGGTTTTCGCCCGGATGGGCGCTGGAAAATAGCCGGTGGCAAGTGTCGCTTTGGACATGCGGCCACCGGACAGAGTCACCATCAAGGATTCGCGCCCGGATGGGCGCTGGGCCACACAGGTGAGCGAGAAACCGAAAATCCAACGGGAACCGAGACCCGAACCAGCTTCCAGCGCCCATCCGGGCGCAAACCACTGCGGACCGACGCTCCGGTGGTGTGCCCAAAGCGGCAAACCACCGGCTATTGTCCGGCGCCCATCCGGGCGAAAGCCAATTCGGAGGAACCGAATTTCCACCCTTTATTTATGGGGACTTGTACTGAGTACTGAAGCGACGAGAATCATTCTTTGAGAAATTCACACCATGTGACCGGAGGGAACGATGAGGAAATCCAGATTTCTGCAGATATTGTGTGGCATTGTTTGGATACTGCTTGGATATGGGTCGGTGCTGGCTGGTCAGCCAAATTCTCAGCACTGGCAGTCCCCAGAGGACAAGATTGCCCAGGCCAAAAAGCTGGAAGAAGCTGGTCTCAAACAGCAAGCCTTTGCCCTCTATATAAAAATTCCCAATGCGGAACACCTCGCTCTTCGCATCGCCCAAACTGACCCCAAAGGCTATCTTGAACTTCTCAGGTCAATTGAATCCGAACCAGGATCGCGGCCCGACCCACGACTCTGGCTGATACAGGGTGAATTACTCTTCAAACTTGGCTCATCGAAGGAAGCCTTAACCTGTTACAAAACGTTTACCGCGTCACTCGATCAAACCGTCCTCCAAACCTGGGACGAGCGTGAGCTACCACGTCCTTATTATCCGGTTAGCCCTCAGGTGATTGGGATACATGGAAATCTGTCAGGATCTACCTCCGGTTCACCGGGTCTGGAAAATTCATTTTTCACGTTAAAGCCTTTTCATTATGGACCAGGAAGTCAGGCTGACAACTTGCTCTTGCAACGATTTTTATCGCTTGGCGACTGGGATGAAGCTGCCAAAGAATTTGAACGGATTTGGAAAATTCATCAATTTGTCGCGCTTGAGGGTCAATTGTTTGGACCGGGCTTACAGTTTGCCCTCGAATACGCCTTCTTTCTGACCAAATATCAACAGCGAAATCGAGGGCTCGATATTTTGGTGAACGCCTTGCTCAGGGTGAATCTGGACCGCTATCCGGAAACAATTTATTCCCCATACAGTCCGATAGCCAAAAATCCTGAAATCCAGGCATGGCGCGACAGAATGACAATAAATTCAGATGACCTTCTTTATTTGACGAGGCCAGCCTGGTTTACCCAACCCTTATTTATTCGGCTGGTGTATGGACAGTTTTCCTTACTGGGTCTCACGGCAACGTTGAAACAGGTCCTTGAAAGCCAGATTCAAGCCGGAAATTTCAAAATGCGGAGGGTGCTGGCTCGAATTGTACAACTGGAGGGAAAAGAGGACGAAGCCATTGCACTTGAACTGGAATACCTGCGCCAGGCCGGGTTTAATCCGTTGACAGTCGCCTTTCGCTCGGGGCTGATTTATGAACGATATAACCGCCTGCCTGAAGCCATTTCCCAGTTTGAACAATGCCTGAAGCTTCCCAAACAACCGCTTTCGATGCCTGACCCAGAAGAAGATAAATGGCAGGAGCAACGGTTCCCAAAGGATAGAAGCGATTATGGATACCGTGAAGGGTTTTATCCCAATGGTATTTTGAAACATTTATTTTTCGCTTATTCGACGCTGGGCGAGGTTGAAAACACACTGCGCGTCGGATTGCAGTTGCTCGAAAACAAGGCCATTTTGAGAGATCTGGAGTTTGACCAGATTTGCAACCTCTTTGTAATTGCTGGAAAACAAACCGAACTGACAACCTGGATTCGAACCCATGCTGAACTGTATGCGGACTATCCGCTTCGAAGGGCGTCCCTGGCGTGGTTGAGTGATGATCCCAAAACAGTCATTGATGTACTTGTCTCGCTGGCCAAAATTCAGAGGCTTGACGAGTATCAGTTCACACGATGGGAAGCGCTTATTTCAAGCCAGAAAAAAGAATGGCACCGACCATTTCTGGAAGCCATTGTGGCGGCAGACCCAGACAACGCAAAATTTCGGCGCGCTCTGGATTCAATCAAATCCGACACCACGTCAGTTGGGAATCGTGCCACCTCATCAGATAACAAGGTGACACCACAAACAGGAATTCCTGGCCGCCTCTCCACTTCCCAGCCTAGACCACCTGGGCAAACCAGTCCCATCAACCGTCCGTCAGCTCAAATTCAGCACAAGACACCGCCCCCTATCGAGCCACAACCCAAGGTAGACAATCCCTGTGGTCAACCAATCACCTCAGCTTTTGTTCAGCAATTGATTGGCAATCCCAATCAGGAAAAGCGAGAAGATTGTTTTAAAGCCCTTGGGGAAGCAGTTTCCAAGAATCCACAATTGTTACAACTCCTGCTTAACTCTCAACCTCCAGACTGTTGTAGCCGGTTTGAGTCCTATGATGAATTTCTGAAACGAATTTTTATCCGTACCGACAAAAGCATCGTTCCCACTATTCATCAGGCGCTGGCCTCTCCGAATATGCTCGTGAGACGCAACGCCGCCTATGCCTGTGCGGGACTCAAGGACCCGGCTTCGATTCCGCTGTTGATTCAGGCGCTCCAAACCGAGTCGAGCCTGGTCAGGGCCGGCGTTATTTGGGCGCTGGGCGAACTCAAGGCCAAAGCAGCCATTCCAACCCTAATGAAAATGTACCGTGAAGGTGCGGGCATTGAATCCTGGATGAAGTTCGGATTTCGGACTGATGAGCTGAATCGGGGACTCGAGCGACAGTACCAAAAATTAAATACCAACACCCCACTCCTGGCTCACCCACAGGCGGATTATTACGACCACGATGCCTGCCGCTTGCGCTGGTTACTTCGTCCCGAGGATTTTGATCGGGCGTTTCTGGCCATTGGTTTAGAAACAGTTCAACCCTATGTTCGATTCCAACTCCAACAAGAGAGTGCGTTTGCAATGGACCTTAGAATTAACCATCTGGAGAAGTGTCCGCCATCGGAAGTTGAACAAACAAAAGGAATATTGCGCTGTATCGCTGCGAAAGACTCGGTTGAAGCCGCCGTGGGGCTCCTGCTGCTCGGAGATAAAACGATTGAGCCGGTCATTGTACAGTGGTTGCAACAAATCAAGCGATATCCTGTTCATCGACTTGTGGCATTACTCCATTTTCGTGTCCGAGATCGGTCCAAACTGGCGTTTGCCCGCCCGATTTTGGCCCAATATGTGGCAAACCCGTCCCTTTCTCCAGAAACCCGAGGGTATGCCCAAATGATCCTTGAAGAATAATTCATCAGGTGTTCCGTTCTGACATCCGGTTTTCCCAGGAACGGGCACCGGGATTGCCGATTCATTGCCTGAATTGAAAATAACCAACCTCCAGTTCTTTCCAGTTTTTCTTTGTTTTGCAATCACATAGGCCAGACAGAACCACTGGCGCAGTAATTCTTTGTTTGATTCTTAGGCCCAAACACTCGCTCATTCTACAACGCCCTTGCAGGGCTTGAACTTCCTCCTGGCCGGGCCCGTGGGCTTCGCACCACGGCTATTTTACAACGCTCCTGCGGAGCTAAACCACTGATTTTGCTTATAATTACCCAGACTAAGAATTGCTGCACCGGCGAATGGTATCCGCCGCATTTTTTTGCTTCGTCTGGTGACTGATTGAAGCTGGCACAAGGGTTGCACTCCTTCAAAAGATTCACCGTCTCACTTTTCCCGGACTTTTAAGGAGGCCCGCTATGACCCTGACCCATCTGGCCAAGGATTTACAGTTCAGTTTGCGATTACTTTGGAAAAACCCTGGTTTCACGCTGGTGGCCGTGCTGTCGCTGGCACTTGGTATCGGCCTGAACGCCACCGTCTTTACCTGGTGCAAAGCAGCGATTTTAGATCCACTTCCGGGCGTACCTGACGCGCGCAGCCTGATCCTGGGATTTGGTGCGACCCAAAGCGGCAATGCATTTTCGATTTGCTATCCAGATTATGTTGATTTGCGCGACCAGAACACGTCGTTTGAGGGACTCGCCGTTTTTCGCAACTTAACCGTCAATCTCAGCCAGGACGGCAAAACTGACCGGACGTGGGCCTGTCTGGTCAGCGGGAATTACCTCGATGTATTGCACATCAAACCGCTGTTGGGTCGGTCATTTTCACCCGAAGAAGATCGCACGCCTTCTACTCATCCGGTCGTCGTGATGAGCTATAACCTGTGGCAATCTCGCTTTCAGGGTAACCCGAACGTGATTGGTTCTACGATGACCATCAACGGCAAAACCTTCACTGTGATTGGGGTCACTCCGAAAGGATTTGTCGGAGGAATCGTTGCCATTTCACAAGATTTGTGGATTCCCATGATGATGCAGGAATCCATCCGACCTGGAAAAGACCTCTTGACCAGTCGGGGCAATCGCTGGTTGCAAATGATTGGCCGGTTAAAACCTGGGGTTTCGCTGGCACAAGCTCAGGCCAATCTCAAATCAATTTCGGCCCACATTGCTGAAACGAACCCAACCACCAACGCCAACTGGACCGTTGCCCTGTATCCACTCACTCAATCACCGGAAGGAGCTTCGAAAATTCTGGGCCCGGTGTTGTTGTTGCTGATGGGTATTGTCAGCGTGGTACTGCTGGTAGCCTGCGCCAATGTCGCGAATTTGTTTATGATCAAGGCTACCAATCGGCGCAAGGAAATCAGCATCCGGATTGCGCTGGGCGCCAGTCGGTGGCGGATTATCAGTCAATTGATGGTTGAAAGCCTGGCGTTGTCAGTCATTTCCGGAGTTGTGGGCCTGTTGATTGCCGTCTGGACCGCAAAATCATTTTTGGCAATGCTCCCGACCCAACGGCTTCCGATTCATTTGGATTGTTCGATTGACCAGCGAGTTTTGTTATTTACCTTTGGCATCACCCTGGCCACGGGGTTTCTGTTTGGGTTGCTCCCTGCCCTGCAGGCCACCCGACTCAATCAAGCCACCACGCTCAAGGATGAAGGGTCATCCGTCACCTTAAATCTCAAACAGTCGAAATTGCGGAGCAGTCTGGTTTCCCTGCAGGTGGCTCTCTCTCTGGTGGCGTTGATTACCGCCGGGCTCTTTGTGCGCAGCGTCTATAACTCGATCAACACCAGCCCTGGGTTTTCCGTTGATCAAGTATTCGTTGCAAGCCTGGATGTCTTTCCCAATGGATATGATCAAAAGCGTGGAAAAGCCTTCTTTACCGAGCTGTTACGTCAGGTGCGAACCCTGCCGGGTGTTCAAGCCGCCAGTTTGTCCCGTTCGGTTCCACTCGGATCGATGGGTCGCAGTTCGACTTCAATCACGGTTGATGGCTATACGCCGCGCCCCGAAGAGGATATGGATACCGAATATAATATCGTTGAGACTGATTTTTTCCGGTCGCTGGAAATTCAATTTACCCTGGGCTCCGATTTTCACCTGCTGGCCCCACCTCAAACCGATCAACCCGACCCCAACCGGATTGAACAGGCCATCGTCAATGAAACTTTTGTCAGACGCTACCTGGGCGAAGGAAATCCACTGGGTCGCAAAATTGAAGTCAATAACCAGAACCACCAGATTATCGGCGTGGTCAAGGATATCAAGCTGCGGTCAATGAACGAGCCTCCCCGGCCCTATATGTATTTGCATGCACCAGACAACTATCGATCCGATTTTGTTCTACTGGTCAAAACTGAGGGCAACCCGTTGAAAGCCGCTCCAGGCGTCAAAAATATCGTCGCAGGAATTGATCCGAACATTCCGATCTTTGATGCCAAATCATTGGCTGAACACACCCAGCTTTCCCTGTTTCCACAACGATTTGCGATGATTTTCCTGAGTATTTTCGGCTTTCTGGCGCTTGGGCTGGCGGCAATGGGGCTCTATGGAATGATGGCCTATTCGGTCACACAACGGACGCGAGAAATCGGCATTCGAATGGCGCTTGGGGCCGACAAACAGGATGTGTACCAGTTGATTTTGGGCCGTGGGTTGATCCTGCTCCTGATTGGGATGGGGCTTGGGGTGGTTGGAACGATTGCCGTGGCCCGGCTTGCCTCAAGCCTGTTATTTGGCGTCACCGCCACCGACCCCGTCACTTATTTGGGCGTATCGCTCCTGCTTTTCGGCATCTCGTTTATGGCGTGCTTTTTCCCAGCCTACCGGGCGACACGCATCAACCCCGTGATTGCGCTCCGGTACGAGTGAAGAATTGAGAATGAAGAAACTCGATTGATGAAATGCTTTTGGTCCTTGGAAAGTATTGATTCCTAAGTACAAGTCCTCATAAATGGAGGATGGAACTTCGGTGATTCCGAATTGGCTTTCGCCCGGATGGGCGCCGGACAATAGCCGGTGGTTTGCCGCTTTGGGCACACCACCGGAGCGTCGGTCCGCAGTGGTCCGCGCCCGGATGAGCGCTGGAAGCTGGTTCGGGTCCCGGTTTTCGTCGAAGTTTCGGCTTTTGGCTCACGACTCCTGTTCCAGCGCCCATCCGGGCGCGACCCCGTGATGGCGATTCTTTCCGGTGGCCGCGTGTCCAAAGCGACACTTGCCACCGGCTATTTTCCAGCGCCCATCCGGGCGAAAACCAAATTTTCTCCCAGTGAGTGGTGGAATTTCATCCCTCTTTTATGGGGACTTGTACTAAGCCCAAGTCGCCGGATACCTTGTTCATTCTCAATTCTTTATTCTTCATTCTTCAGGGTCTGTCTCCTCGCGGAAAAAATGTGGTATGCTGGCGCTTCACATCAGTTTGGAAGCTTCCCAGCTCAGGTCTCTCGCCCTGACAAACTACTCTCAATTCTCAAATTTCCCTCCGCGAGGTGTCTATGCCAGGTAAAAACGCTCCTCTTCATATCGCCCCCCACATTGCTGAAGCCATCGAATCTGGGAAACCTGTGGTTGCACTTGAAAGCACCGTCGTTGCGCACGGTCTTCCATTTCCCCAAAATCTCGAAGTGGCTCATCAAATTGAACAAGAAGTCAAAAATATGGGAGCAATTCCAGCCACCATTGGGGTTGTCGGCGGTGTCCCCACCATTGGGCTGGACGAAGAGGCGCTGGCAATGCTGGCACGTGGCGAACAGGTATTAAAACTCTCGCGGCGTGACATTGCCTTTGCCGTGGCAATGGGGCGTCACGGAGCAACCACCGTCGCGGGAACGGCAGCACTGGCCGAAATAGCTGGGATTCAGGTTTTTTCAACTGGCGGCATTGGTGGCGTTCATCTGGGCGCCAGAGAAACCTGGGACATCAGCGGTGACATCCTGGAACTTTCCCGGACCAAAGTTCTGGTTATTTGTTCGGGCGCTAAAGCCATCCTGGACCTGCCGGCAACCCTTGAAAGCCTTGAAACGAATGGAATTCCTGTGGTTGGGTACCAAAGCCACGAGTTTCCCGCTTTTTACACCTCAAAAAGCGATTTATTTCTCAATGCCCAGGTCAACACGCCAGCCGATGCCGCGAAATTTTGGAAAATGCACTGTGCTTTTGGCGGCGGCGGTGGCGCCGTGCTGGCCGTTCCTCCACCCGTAGACAGCGCGCTCGATCCATCAGCCTTAAACGAAGCGATTGGAACAGCATTGATTCAAGCCGAACAAAAAGGCGTTCGTGGTCAGGCTGTGACTCCGTTTTTGCTGCGAATGGTCTGTGAACTCACCGGCGGCGCAAGTAAGAAGGTCAATATTGCCTTGTTGCTGCAAAACGCCCGAATTGCAGCACTCATAGCCAAAGAACTGGCGTGAATGAAGAATGAAGAATTGAGAATGAAGACTGTATGAGTGTTTGGTACTTGGTGCTTTGGAACCAATATCTTCGAAGCACCAGGCACTGTTTTCATTCTTCATTCTTCATTCTTCATTCTTTATTCTTCATCGGCTTACATCCGGAAGACACCGTAGCGCGGGGCGCCCTCGCTAATAAAATCGCGGTTATACGCCATGGAAATTCCGGCGGCCAGATGGATACGGGTTTCGCGCGGGTCAATAATGCCGTCGTCCCACAGTCGGGCAGTTGCAAAATAGGCGGACGATTCTTCATCAAACCGCTTCACAATAGCCTGCCGTTTGACTTCGAGTTTTTCACGGTCAGGCTCAATCCCTTTGGCTTTGAGTGCTGCTGCCTGAACGCTGACCAGGACTCCGGCTGCCTGTTCACCACCCATCACCGCAATTCGGCTGTTTGGCCAGGTGAACAGTAGCGTTGGATCAAATCCACGTCCGCACATTCCGTAATTCCCTGCCCCATACGAACCTCCAATAATGACTGAAAATTGTGGGACGGTTGAGTTGGCCACGGCATTCACCATCTTTGAGCCGTGTTTGATGATGCCCTCACGCTCCACTTTGGAACCAACCATAAAGCCAGGGACATTTTGAAGGTAAATCAATGGTGTCCGCGACTGGTTGCAAAGCTGGATAAATTGGGTGGCTTTCATGGCGCTTTCTGAAAACAGGACACCGTTATTGCCAATGATTCCAACCTGATAGCCGTCAATATGGGCATAACCGGTGACAACAGTTGGGGCAAAATCCTTTTTGAATTCCCAAAAGCGCGAACCATCCACAATCCGGGCGATGACTTCGCGGATTGGAAACGGTCGCCGTAAGTCAACCGGGATGATTCCAAAAAGTTCCTCTGGGTCATACATGGGTTCTTCAGGAGATTGTCGGCCAGAAGGTGTGATTTTCCGCCAGTTCAGATGTCCAACTATTTCGCGTCCAATTCGGATGGCGTCAGCGTCATCCACCGCCGTGTAATCGCTGACACCTGAAACCCGTCCGTGCATATCGGCGCCGCCAAGCGTTTCATCGTCAACATCCTCGCCCGTGGCCATTTTCACCAGCGGCGGGCCCGCCAGAAACACCTTGGCCTGTCTTCGAACCATCACGGTAAAATCTGACAGTCCAGGGACATAGGCACCACCGGCGGTGCAACTGCCAAATACCAGTGAAATCTGGGGAATCCCCTGAGCAGACATCCGTGCCTGATTGGCAAATCCACGTCCACCGTTATCGGCAAAGAGTTCAGCCTGATAGAGCAAATTGGCGCCGGCGGATTCCACGAGATAAATCGTCGGCAATCGGTTTTCCAGGGCAATTTGTTGACATCGCAGGCTTTTTTCAACACTCATCGGGTAAAAAGCCCCACCTTTGACGGTCGCATCATTGGCCATCAACATGCACTCGACGCCGTTGATAACGCCAATGCCATCAATATGCGACGCACAGGGCGATTCGTTGTCATACATGCCCAAGGCTGCCAGCGGAGCAAGCTCAATAAACCGGGTGCCAGGGTCAATCAAGAGTTCGATGCGCTGGCGAGGCAACAGTTTTTTGCGAGCCTGGAACTTGCGGGCGGCTTCTTCGCCCCCTCCCTGGCGGACAAGATCAAGCCGATCCCGTAAGTCCTCGGCCAGTCTGAGGTTATGTTCGTAATTGCGTTGAAAGTCTTCGCCGTCGGGATTGATGTGTGTGTGAAGTATCATTGAAAGAATCCGATTTTGAATTTTGAGTGATGAGTGATGAAACTGTGGTTGAAAGATGAATTATGAATTATGAACGCCGGGGATTGAAACGATTATTTTGTATCTCTCGCACTATCTCACTGAATATAAACGTGTTATCTATTTTTTCCATTCTTCTCCCACCCGCTGACGCAGGTGGTACTGACTTCTTCATTCTCATTTGGCTTGCGTTCACAGGTGTTTGGCTTTAGTTTGGGGGTTCATTTTGCTCTTTGGATTTAACTGTCAGGTGCCTGAACACTTGGAAAAGCAATTCCGGAGAATAGGGAAGCCGGGTGAAACTCCCGCACGGTCGCGCCACTGTGATGTCCAACCTCTGGACAGAGTCAGGAGACCTGCCTGTACAGTTTTGTGCTCTGGTTCTTCGCGTCAAAGGACCGCACGTCATCAACTTGAGTTTGCCATTTTTCCTTACAAGAAAAACCTCTGTTCGACGTGTGGCCTTTGCCCGTTGGACAGAGGTTTTTTCATTAGGGCTTGGAGCTAAGGGCTGAGAAAACC
This sequence comes from Acidobacteriota bacterium, assembly GCA_016208495.1. Lineage (NCBI taxonomy): Bacteria > Pseudomonadati > Acidobacteriota > Acidobacteriota bacterium. Next base: position 61,894 of record JACQXX010000076.1, read on the forward strand.
AGGGCTGAGGGCTGAAGACGTCGGACTGAAAAATTGGTTTTCTTTCATCCCTCATCCTTCATCCCTCATCCCTTCGATTGCTCCGAGCTTGCGAGTCTTCAGCCCTGGTTTTAAAGGAAGTGTTCTTATGTCTCGTCCTCTGATCGAAAACGAGGATTTTTATATCGAAAACGGCCTGTACGTGTTTACCGCCGCGTATCTGCTCAAACGTGGATATTGCTGTGGAAATGGTTGTCGGCATTGCCCTTACAGTACTCCTTGTAATAATGTCACACCTCCAAAAAACACCAGTAGCCCTCAACCAACTCAACCCCAAGTGCGCCAAAGGTAATTTGGGAAGCGCGGTGAAACTCCGCCACTGCCCTCGCAACTGTGAACCGCAACGAATTCCGCATCCCACAAGCCACTGTCGCCAACTGGGCGATGGGAAGGCGCGGAACAGTAGGGAACCATCAGTCCTCACCTGTGAACTGATGCTCTGGCGGCAAGTCAGGAGACCGATCTTCGGCTGTACCTTCACCCTCTTTCGATGGGAAAGAGAAAGGATTGTTCCCCCTATGAACCAATCTGTTTCACGACTCCTGCGCGGCACCCTGCTCTGGGCTGTGCTCTGGACGCTTGCCTCGTCTCCAATTTTTGCTGGCGGACCGGTCGGAATTACTGGTCGGGTCACTGACCCCAGCGGTGCCAGCATTGCCGGCGCCACCGTAACCATTTATGCCCGCAGCAGTGGGCGACGCATCACAACGGTGACCAATTCAAACGGAGAATTCCGCTTTGATCGGACCGAAACCGGTGATTTTATTATTGAAATTGCCGCCACCGGATTTTCACAACTTTCCAGGACCATTCAGCTTGAGGAAAACCAGCAGGCAACGCTCGATTTTCCACTTTCGGTGGCTGGAACAAACACTACCGTCGTGGTAACCGCCAATGCCACACCTCAGACCGAAGTCGAAGTATCGAAAACCTTTAGCATCGTTTCAAGCCAGGATATCGAACGCCGCAACGAACTTTCCATTACGGAAAGCATCCGGCAAATGCCTGGAATTCGGGTTCAGCAGCTTGGTGGGCCAGGAAGCCAGTCCGGCATTTTTATTCGTGGATTGCGCAGCTATGACACCTCCGTGGTCATTGATGGTCTGCGACTTCGTGATGCAGCCAGTACCCAGGGTGATTCACTGGCTCAAATCCAGGAATTGTTTGTCGTTGATACCGAACGCATTGAAGTCGTTCGCGGCCCTGAATCGGCGCTCTATGGCACCACGGCCATCGGCGGCGTGGTCAATGTCGTGACGGCTCACGGCGGCGGCCCCGTGCGAGGTCAGGTTCAACTCGAAGGCGGCAGCCTTGGGTTGTTTCGTGGTCGAGCCCAGGTAGCCGGAGGCGTAGCCTCAGATCGGTTTCTGTATAGTGCCGGGCTGATGCATCTCAATGTGTCAAATGGGGTTGAAGGTGATACGCCAAACCGTAACTGGAGCGGGCAGGGTTTTGTCCAGTATGCGTTTCGCCCCAATATCACCCTTTCTGGCCGAATCTTAGGCAATACCCTGTTTGCCCAATTGACGGATGGTTCGTTTCAGGCGCCGGGCGCCAGCCTTCCACCAGCCGGGAGCATCCTCAAAGCTGTGGCATTACCGCTCGACCAGCAACGGTTGTTTGAAGCTGGAAAACCCTTCACCCTCGGCAATGCCAACTTTATCTCGAACCTCCGTGACCCGGATTTTCGGCGGGATTCGAGTTTTCTCTCCAGCGCAGCAACCTTTCAACATCAGATCAATGAAAAAATCGGATATCGTGTGAATTACCAACGGGTTGATACCAACCGAAAATTCACTGACGGCCCAGCCGGGGTGAGATTCGAACCTGATTTTAAGGTGGTCAATCGGTTTGACGGCGTGATTGATACGGTTGGAGTTCAGGGAGACTGGCAAATCAATCGGTTTTTCACCTTCTCCGCCGGCTATGAGTTTGAACGCGAACAGTACCTGGGCCGCGATTCGGATGAAAACCCGATTGTCAGTGCCCGAACCAATGTTGGGATTGATATCGAACAACGGAGCAACACGTTCTTTCTCCGCAATCAGTTCCGCGCCCTGGACAACCGGTTTCAGATGTCAGCCGCGTTCCGCTTGCAGGCATTTGACCTGTCAAATCCGACATTTCTGGGCGGAAGCTCACCCTACCCGATTTCAAAGTTTCCAGCCCCAGAAACAGCCTATACCGGGGACGGCTCAATTTCTTACTTTTTCCATTCGACCAATACCAAACTCCGCTCCCACGTCGGCAGCGGCTACCGGGCGCCTTCACTGTTTGAGCGGTTTGGCTCGTCATACTTCGGAGGATTTTTCTCAGGCTTTGGCGACCCGCTACTTCGGCCTGAACGCTCGATTGGTGTTGACGCCGGTATTGATCAAACCTTTGCGAACAATCGAGTTCAGGTCAGCGCAACCTACTTTTACACCCGACTCCAGGAGATTGTGGATTTTGACTTTAGCGGATTTATCAACCCTGGAACTGACCCATACGGACGGTTTTTTGGGTACCTGAATACTGGCGGCGGTTTGTCACGTGGGCTGGAACTGAGTATGAACACCCGTCCGATTGACACACTCAACGTCACCGCGTCTTACACCTATGCCAATGCTGACAATCGTCGCCCCACATCGGTGGCTGGCCTGTTACGCACCTTTGTCGTCCCTGAACACACTTTCACTTTGACCGCCAATCAACAGATTGGTCGCCGGGTGGAGGTCAATTTCGACCTGCTCGCCACCAGCAACCATCTCTTCCCGTTTTCAGGTCGGGCGTTTGAATTCAAAGGCCCGGTTAAGGGCGATCTTGTGGTGAGTTACACCCACCCGATTGGTGAACAAAGCCTGAAAGTGTATGGCAAGGTGGATAACATGTTTGACCGAACATACTTTGAAAGCGGGTATCGAACGCCAGGAGCAACCTTTCTCGGCGGCCTGGCCTTCCGCTTTTAGAGTGAGGAATAGTGGCTAGTGGCTAGTGGTTAGTAATGTCAGTTAAGAGTTGAAGTAGTTTTGGTTCTCATCCCCGTTGGGATGAAGTAAGGTGAGCCGGTGGTCAGCGTCGCTTTGGAAGCGCCACCACCGGATGCAGGTCAGTTTCAGATTTTCCCCACCCGGCTGGCCGGGTGGGGGTAAGAAGGCAACGTTTTCCCAGGGTTAAAACCCTGGGCTAGCGTGCCTACGCGGGAGTTCCTGGGCTCAAATCTGCTCTTTTTTCAACCCTTAACTGGCATCACTAATCACTAATCACTAACCACTAACCACTCAGTGGTTTCTTCATTCTCCATTCGGTTTTCCTTATGACTTCCACCGAACTTATCCGGGTTACGAACCTGAATTTTCGCTACGGACAGCGTGAAATATTGAAAAATATTTCATTCACTGTCCGTGAAGGGGAATTTATTGGACTGATCGGTCCCAACGGCAGCGGTAAGACAACCTTGCTCAAACTGCTGTTGGGCCTGCTTCCCAGTGCAGAACAATGTGTAACACTTGGTGGAACTCAACTTGCGGGCATGTCCCGAAAAAAGATTGCCTTGCAGGCTACCCTGGTGCCTCAGGATACCAAAATTGAGTTTGCTTTTAGCGTTCGCGACATTGTGGCGATGGGGCGCACCCCCTACCTTGGCCGATTTCGCCCCGAAGGCCCGGCGGATCGGGCCGCTATTCATCATGCGATGACCGTGACTGAAACGCTTGATTTTGCTGAACGTCCAGTCACGCAACTTTCTGGCGGTGAACGCCAGCGAGTCCACCTGGCCCGAGCCCTGGCGCAGGAAACAACCATCATTCTGCTGGATGAGCCAACGTCAAACCTGGATCTGGTTCATCAGTTTGAAGTCCTTGAACTGGTCAAAAAATGTGTCGCCAATCACCGTTCGGCAATCGCGGCAATCCACGACCTGTCAATGGCAGCCCGATTTTGCAATCGCCTGTTGTTGCTCTTTGATGGAACGGTTGTGGCTGATGGACCGCCCGAGGAGGTCCTGACTGAGTCGAATCTGGCCCGGTACTTTTCAATCCAGGCCCGAATTAGCACGGATCCGGAAAGTGGCAGCCTGGTTGTCTGGCCGGTTGCGCCATGTCCTCCAGTGTGAGGACTGGTTGAACTTCCTCTGATGGTGGTGATCTTGAGCGGTTTGTACTATCGTGAACGGATTGGCGGCCTGACTGGAGATTGCCAGCGTGCCACAAATCAATTGACTGAGGTCTCGCTCTATGTGACGGCTGTCGCACTGCGAAATATGTTTTCTGTATGACGAAAGAAACACACCATCTTCGAATGTACCTGATGCGCCACGGCGAAATTGATGTGTCGCATCGCCAATATGCCTACGGCTCGCGCGATATCAACTTATCACCCCTCGGCGAAGAGCAATCCCACTGGATGTGTCAGCAACTTTCTGGGGTCAAACTCACTGCCGTCTATTCAAGTGACTTGAAACGGGCTTCGTTTGCCTCAGATTTGATCGCGCGCCATCACAAATTGGCCCCAATTCACCTGCCTCAACTACGCGAAGTGCATATGGGTGAATGGGAAAACCAGCCAATTGCAACTATTTATGAAAAGTATCCGAAACACGTCAAACATCTATTTCAGGAACCAGAGTCTTTCCAATACCCGCAAGGCGAGCACTTTTTGGCCTTCAAAGACCGCGTCCTGAGCACCCTCAAAATGATTATCGCCACACATCAAAATGGTTCGGTGGCCGTGGTCGCGCATGGCGGAGTCACCCGGCTGGCAATTGCCCATGTACTTGAAATTCCTCCCCGGCATATGCTGCGCATCGGCCAGGATTTCGGGTGTCTGAATGTGATTGACTGGTATCAAGATGGACCGATTTTGCGGCTTTTGAATCAGGTAAAGCCGGAAGGATAGGGTTCAGGGTTCAGGGTTCAGGGTTCAGGGTTCAGGGTTTTCAAAACCAGGCACCAAACACTTTATCCTCAATACCATTTTGCAATCACATTTTCGATTGAATAGAAGGTTAAACTATTGAAATGCTTGTATCTTCCTGAACCCTGAACCCTAAACCCTGAGCCCTAAATGATATTCCTCCTATGTTCTCAGAATTCAAACGCAATCTTCGATTTGTGATGTTCATGGTCGGCCTGCTGGCGGTGGGCATCATTGGCGTGGAAATCTTTCGTCGGATGGGGACGACACAACCGTCGGGGCCGGTGGCGGCCCCTTCCTCAGCATCAGGGGCGGGCGCCGTTTTTCCCCGCGAATTGAAAGATGGAAGCGGATACAGCGTTCGAATTGAGAAAAAGCCGATCCGAATTGTCTCGCAAACTCTGGCAACGGATGAGATCTTGCTGGCAATTTGTGACCCAAAGCGCATTGCGGCGCTCAGTTCACTGGCCGAAGACCCGACCTACAGCAATATCACCAGTGAAGCAAAGCAGGTGGCTGGTCGAACAACTCAAGGGGTTGAGCAGATTTTGGAATTAAGTCCTGATCTGGTGTTTGTCGCCAGTTACAGTCGCACTGAATTTGTGGAACTCCTGAAAGCCGCGAAGTCCCCAGTTTTCCGGTTTGCCAACTTTGACCGCATTGAAGACATAAAAACCAACATTCGAACCGTTGGATATGCCATTGGCGATGAACCGGCGGCAGCGGCTCTGATTGACCAGATGAACCGTGATATCCAAGCCGTCAAAGCTCGAATTCCGCAAACCAAACCACCTTTGAAAGTAATGTCTTACAGTCTCGGCGGCTTTACTGCTGGAAGCGGAACACTCTTTGATGAAATGCTTCGGACAGTTGGGGTCATCAATTTAACGGCTGAAAAAGGGATCACCGGGATTGCCAAAATTAGTCCGGAAAAGCTCACCGAATGGCAGCCAGATGTGATTGTTGTGGGTGCCGATGTTGGGACATTTGACGATGTCAAACGCAAACTGCTGGCGGAACCGGCGGTGGCATCAACCAAAGCTGGAAAATCAAACCGGATTATCGTGGTTGACAATCGCCACTACCTGGCGGTTTCACATCATCTGGTCAAAGCCCTCAACACGCTCGTGACTGAACTCTATGGACAATAAGGAAACTGCGGAAACCCAAAACCCAGACAAAGAAACAAGGGGACACGGAGACACGGAGACACAGAGACAAGCCACCGAGTCTTCAGCCCGACTTCTTCAGCCCAACTTCTTCAGCCCAACTTCTTCAGCCCAACTTCTTCAGCCCAACTTCTTCAGCCCTGCTTTAGAACCCAGAACCCGATGGTTTTTTCTCATTGCCGGTTTCATTCTGGTAACTGCCATCATCGCTGGGATTGGCATCGGGAGTGCAACCATTGCACCAGACACGGTGGTGCGGGTCATTGCATCACACATGCTTCCGGCTGGGTGGGTTGATATAACCGGAGTTAGAGAAGTTGATGTGGCAGTGGTCTGGTTGATTCGAACACCTCGGGTCCTGGTGGCGGTTCTGGTCGGGGCAGGACTCGCGATTGCTGGGGCTCAGATGCAGGGGTTGTTTCAAAACCCGCTTGCTTCGCCAGATATCATCGGCACCAGTTCGGGTGGGGCATTGGGGGCCGTGATTGCGCTGGCAACCGGTTTGGCCACGCGCTCGCTGTGGTACATGCCGATGCTGGCGTTTATCGGCGCCCTGATTTCCCTCTTTGTGGTGTATGCCATCTCCACCCAGCGAGGACGCACGCCGGTTTCAACTCTCCTCCTGGCTGGAGTTGCACTCAATGCCTTGATTGGCGCGGCAACTTCGTTTGTCATCACCTTGAAGTGGGTTCGTTGGGAAGTCGCCACCAGCATTATCTTTTGGATGATGGGTGGCCTCGATACTCGCACCTGGGACCACGTCTGCCTGGTACTTCCTTGTGTGTTGCTGGGAACAGGCATTGCCCTGATGTTTACCCGGGAATTGGACGTCTTGCTGCTCGGTGAAGAATTTGCCCTCGGGCTTGGCATTGATGTTGAGCGAGCCAAGCAAATCATCCTGACTGGCGCTGCCCTCCTGACTGGGACCGCTGTGGCCGTCAGCGGAATTGTTGGATTCGTTGGGTTGATCATTCCGCATATTGTGCGGCTTATTATTGGTCCGCGACATCGCTATCTGCTCCCAGCCAGTGCATTGACCGGCGCCTCATTTCTGGTTGTGGCCGATATCCTGGCCCGGACTCTGCAAAGCCCAGAAGAAATTCGACTTGGAATCATCACTGCGGTGTTTGGCGCGCCGTTTTTCCTCTATCTCCTGCTCAGACACCAGCAGGCCGCCAACTCAAGTTAGGTGACCCCTTTAGAAAACAGTGAACTGTAAGAATAATCCTAATTTACAGGACAATTCTGATTTACCGCTGTTAAGTCTGAGAACTCCAGATCAACCAGTACCCTGAAATTCCCACAAGCCCGTGCTTCAACCATTGTATTTATTCCTCTGGAATCAATTGAATTGTAAAAGGTTGACCTACTGAAAATACCTCTTTGATTGTGGCAATGCCTTTCCTCCATTACCAGCATGTTCGTGTCAAATACCAGTTCCTTTTCTTAACGTTCATAGCCATTTTTTTCTAACCTTAAATTGCCTGTTATTTCCCTTAATTCTCAAAATTTTTCTAACAACTGAAATTCATCACATTGATGTCGGAAGCACAGGTTTGATCGAATTTGATATAAAGTCGAAACCAATAATTTCTCTAAACGATGATTTTCCAGTAATTTCGGCAGGATATCTTCTCATCCCGTAAAACAGTGTGGTACTATCGGCAGGCTCTAAAAACGCCTCAGAAAACTAGAAAAATCTATTTCCCCCAACAATCAAATACTTTCAATCAACTGATCTTAGGGACCCAGAAGAAAATAAAATCTCACTGAAATCGGGTTCAGGGTTCAGGGTTCAGGGTTTCGGCGATGAGTTGACTGATCCCACTCAAGATGAAGACTGGGGAACTGGCGGGTACCACTCAACGTGGAGTATCTGGCCTTGAACCTTGAACCCTGAACCCTGAATCAAATTTTGCTTTTTTCTGAATCAGGTAACCACAAACCATCCCAAGCATCCTGCTCCTGAGTTGGCGTTTCATCCTGCATGTGCAGTGTCGTGTTTCAACACGTTCTGCAAGAACTACGTCACACCAATTGATTCTTGAAAGGTGCCATTTATGAACCGAGGACGCTTGTTCGCGATTTGCCTGACCGTGGTTCTCCTGGCCGGAGTCGGTTTGTTTTTCTTAAAACCCGCTCCACTGAAAGCAGCTTCCGTTAACAAACAGATTATTGTCAAACTCTTACCGACTGGGTCACTTGGCCTGATTCTTTCAAAATTCAGGCTCACGCTGGTTGATCAAATTCTGGATAAACGGGAATTTTTGCTCGAAGCCCCATTACTCACTGACATTAACCTTCTGATGCCATTGATCCGGATTCTTCCCGGAGTGGAAGATGTCGGCCCCAATGTATTGATTTGGCCACATCGCAGCCCCCGAGGGTATCCAGGCGATAGACCAGTGGTGTTTGGAAATGAAGCCTATGCCTTTCAATCACAACAACTAACCACATTTTTTCAGGTGGACGAACTGCATTCACTTTCACAGGGAGCCGGGGTTAAGGTAGCAGTTCTGGACACAGGTGTTGATGCCACCCACCCGGTTTTGGCAGGACACATCGCGGCAAACGGGTATGATTACGTTGACAATGATAAGACTCCGATTGATGCACCTGGCGGAAAAGACTTTGGCCACGGCACATTTGTTTCGGGATTGGTTTTACTGATGGCACCCCAGACTCAGGTTTTACCGATACGGGTTCTCGGGCCAGATGGCTCAGGGGATGCGTTTCATGTCGCGGCGGGTATTTACTATGCGGCTGAACAAGGTGCCAACATCATTAATCTCAGCCTTGGGACAGACCGGGATACCGGAATTTTACGACGCTCAGTCTTGTTTGCTCAGAATGCCGGCTGTCTGGTGACAGCGGCAATGGGAAATGAAGATTTAAACGCCGATGATGTCTATCCAGCAGCCTATCCAAATGTCATCGCGGTTGCCGCCACGGATTTTAACGATGGGAAAGCTTCGTTTTCCAACTTTGGCCCGGTGGTTGATCTCGCCGCGCCAGGTGTCGGCATCGTGAGTGCATTTCCTCAGGGCAGGTATGCTCAATGGAGCGGCACATCGTTTGCCACCCCACTGGTTTCAGCCGAAGCCGCCTTGTTATTTGCCCAGGGGAAAAGCCGTGAAGAAGTCCTCACCCATATCAATAGCTCGGTTGTGAGCACAGCGCTTGCCAATTCGGTGCCTTTGGGGCGTGGTCGGATTGATCCACTGGCGGCACTGTCTCAACGGTAAGCATCCTGATGATGTACCGAGATATTTGTCGAAGCTTCCGAGAGTGGCGACTTTCAGCCACTCTTTGTTTTGTCTTTTTGGTCGGGGTAATTTGCCTTGTTTTGGGCCCACCACAACCCTGGTGGTCGGCCCAGATGGCTCAGGCTTCGAATTCCCCTCTCCCAAGTAACCCTCCAACCAGTTCGGCGGCCTCGTTGAACTTGAAATCCGCTCTCCCAACTGGACGGCAGGCATTCCACATTTTTACGGACCGGAACGGAGTTCCCCAAAATTCCATCAATGCCATGGCATTTGACCACCGGGGTTACCTGTGGGTGGGCACCCAGGATGGGGGCGCCTTCTATAATGGACGGACCTGGTCGAGTGTTGATATGCCCAATCGTACGCTTTCCAATAGTGTGCGTGCGTTATGTACTGGATTGGACGATAGCCTCTGGTTTGGGACGGATGGTGGTGGCGTTGTTCACCTGAAGGATGGCCACTGGTCAACGTTTACCACTGACACCAGGGCACTGCCCTCCAACCAGGTTCGGTGTTTGCTGACCACGCGTTCATCAAAAGGAACTCCCATTCTGTGGGTTGGAACCCGTGAAGGTCTGGCTTGCTATGAAGATGGCCGGTGGTCGCTCTTTCATCGGCAAGCTGGCTTTCCCAGCAACCTGATCGTGAGCCTGTTGCCAACCGTCCAACCGGATGGAAAACCCGCGCTGTGGGTTGGAACTTACGGCGGTGGGTTGATTCGATTGGAGGAAACCGACCCGGCGAAGGCTGGCAATCGGCCACATCTCTCAACTGGTTCAAGTACTTACCAGTGGGCGGTCTATGATCGCCAGTCAAGTCCGTTACCGGATGACACCGTCTTTAGTCTGCTTGAAACCACCTCGACCACCAATCAACCAACGCTGTGGGTCGGAACCAGCAAAGGACTGGCTCGTCTGACCAATGGCCAGTGGACCGTTTTTGATTTGATTTCAAACGGCCTCTCAAACGATGTAGTCTTGAGCCTGGTCGAAACAGTTGATCCAGGTGGTGTTCCAACGCTATGGGTTGGAACCGATGGCGGGGGTTTGGCCAGCCTGGAACAAGGTCGCTGGGCAATCTTTAATGCCCAGTCCGGTCTTCCCAATAATCGAATCTTGTGTTTACAAAAAATGGTGTCTCCAACTGGCCCCCGGACGTTGTGGATTGGCACCGATGGCGGCGGCCTGGCCCGACTTGAATTTGGGCAATGGGTGACATTTGACACCACAACCGGAATCCCCGACCCGGTGGTGACCAGCCTGCTGGAATCAAAAAATGAGTCGGGTGAACCGACATACTGGATTGGCACGGATGCCGGCCTTGCGTACTGGGAAAAAAATCGATGGACGACGTACTCAACCCAAACCAAAGCGCTGCCAGATGATGGCGTGATTACGCTGCTTGAAACCACTCAACCTGGAGGACGTCGCACCCTCTGGGTTGGCACCGGCGGTGGATTGGCCCGATTTGAACAGGGCCGCTGGACGACATTTGACACCGGTTCCGGTCTCCCCAATGACACTGTTTGGAGCTTGCTCGAAACCACTTCTCCCGAGGGAACTCCCATCCTGTGGGTGGGAACGGCTGGAGGTGGACTGGCCCGCTTTGAGCAAGGTCAATGGGCCACGGTTGAAGGGTTGCCAAATAATCTGGTGACCAGCTTGCTGGAAACACGTTCTCCCGACGGAGCGAAAACCCTGTGGGTTGGGACGGCTGGCGGCGGACTGGCACAGTATGTTCACGGGCAATGGAAAACATTTGATACCAGCTCGGGATTGCCAAACAATACGGTGTGGAGTTTGCGGGAAATCACTGAGTCATCAGGTGATAAAGTGCTTTGGATCGGGACGGATAGTGGGGTGGCACGGTTGCGGCTGGCGAATCCAGGCGGTGGCTGGGTAAAACTTCAGAATGATCTGGAGCAATCCACATTGAGCGGAACAATTCACCAAATATGCCAGGACAACCTGAATCGAATCTATCTTTCAACCAATAAAGGTATCGCCCGGTTGTCAAAAGCCACGGTTCAATCGGTGGAATTCAACCTCAAAACCTACACCACGGAAGATGGGCTTCCGACCAACGAGTGTAATTTCGGGGCTTTGATCAAAGACCATCTGGGCCGGATTTGGGCTGGAACCGTGTCAGGTGCCGTTGTGTTTGATCCAGCCCAGGAAACCGAAGATACCACCCAAAAACCGTTGTTCATTGAGCGGATGCAGGCTGGAGACCAGAAATATTTGTTTCCCCAACCAGACCCAATTCCAAACAACTCGCTCGCGTATGACCAAAACAACTTTGTGTTTGAGTACTCGCTGCTGAGCTTTGCCCATGAGGGAAACACCCGGTATCGTACTCAATTGATTGGATATGACAGACAGGTGTCGGAGTGGACCTCAAACCCACAGAAGGAATACACCAATCTCGGCCATGGGTCATATACCTTTCAAGTTTGGGGCAAAGACTATGCCGGGAATGCCACTGGCCCGCAGGTGATCCGTTTTACCATTCGGCCAGCCCCCTGGAATACCTGGTGGGCCTATCTGGTGTATGTTGGAATGTTGTGCGGGGTTGGGTACGGAGGTGTTCGCCTGCGATTTAAAGTACTCCATCATCAGAACTTACTTCTCGAACAAAAAATTACCGAGCGAACCCTCGAACTTGACCAGACAAACGCCGAACTGGCCGAAAACTTAAACCACCTCAAAAAAGCCAAACAAGAAACCGAGTATAAAAACCTGGAACTTGATCTCAAGAATGCCGAACTGGCTGAAAATCTGGATCAATTAAGCCAGGCGAAAAAGGAAGTAGAGCAGAAAAACGAGGAACTGGCTCGGAAAAACCTGGAATTGATTGAATCTCAACGCCAGGCCAATTTGATCTTTTCGGCGCTGGCGGATGTCCTGCCGGGAACGATTCTGGATCGCAAATACCGACTTGAAGAAAAAATCGGCACCGGCGGGTTTGGGGCCGTCTATCGCGCCACCCAACTCAACCTGGGCCGGTCAGTGGCGGTCAAGGTTTTTCGTCCGGTCCCCGGAAATGAGTCACTTGAAAACCTGGAGCGGTTTCGACTTGAAGGCGTCTCAGCCTGTCGAGTCAATCACCCAAATGCGGTTTTGATCCTTGATTCGGGCGTTTCGCCAGAAGGCATTGCCTACCTGGTCATGGAACTCTTGCAGGGTCATTCCTTGACCAAAGAATTAAAAAACAAATACCGATTGTCGCTGAGACGGTGTGCCGAAATCATCATTCCGGTTTGTAATGTTTTAGCTGAAGCCCATCGCGCTGGCATCATTCATCGAGATATTAAACCGGACAATATTTTCCTCCACCAGTCGGAGGAAGGAGAAGTCGTCAAAGTGGTTGATTTTGGGATTGCCAAATTTATTGGCGAACAGGACGCCATGCAAGCAAACACGCTTACCGAAGCCGGAACTGTCATTGGAACCCCGACCTATATGGCACCCGAACGACTGGGATGCAATCCATATGACTGGAAATCAGATGTGTACAGCGTCGGTGTGATGTTGTTTGAAATGCTGGCCGGGCAATTACCGTTTGTGCCGGATAAAGAAGGCTTGTTGAATCTGGCCTTAAAACACATGACCCAGGCGCCGCCGTCTTTATGTCGGCTCAATCCGGAAATCCCCACTGATGTTGAAGCCGTTGTGGAACAGGCGTTACTGAAAAATCCCCAAAGCCGCCCAACCGCCAAAGAACTGGCTCACAGTTTTGCGGCAGCCGTTTGTAACCACCTGACAGAAGATAGTTCGTTTGAAGGTTCATTTGATGTGTCGGTTTTGCTCAGCAGCAACCCAAATCTGAGGCTCAACCGGACGCTCACTGAAGAATCACCGTTCAACCCTCGCGACCAGGTCACTGAAAAGCACTATGCCCCGGAACAAACGCCTCAGGGGAACCTTGCGGCAACCTTGAGAGTTGACGGCCCAACCCAAAAAATGGCTGATGAGTTCACCATGATTTCCGAAGAAACAACTGGGGAGTCTAAATAGCCAACAAGTTTGTCGTCTGTTGTCTGTAATGCCAGTTAAGAGTTGAAGCCGTTTTGGTTCTCAGCCTACGAAGTGGGCGCCGGCTCGTAGCCCAGGGCGAGTCTTCGAGCCCTGGGAACCCGGTCCTCCCCCACCTTTCACCCGCTTCGCCTAGATTTTGTGCAAACAGCCCCCTTCCTCAAAATCCTGTTTGTAAAATTGTTTTTCCAGTTTTCCGCCCTTTTGGTTCCTTCACAAACCTCGGTTCAGGTTCAGTGGTCGAAATTCAGGTTCTGAATTTGATCCAGG